>RFWA01000873.1 GCA_009922295.1 Betaproteobacteria bacterium | reverse complement strand
CTGCCGAAGAAAAAGTTTTCACCACACGTGAAGTGGAAATCGCCAACCGTCGCAAGGAAATTGAACTGATAGCAACGCAGCAAGACATAGAGCGCGAAACCATGCGGATTGTGCAAACCGCTGATGCAGAAAACACCGCCAGCACCAGCCGCGGACTGGCCATGCGTGCATTGGCTGAGGCCGAAGCCGACGCCGACAAAATCCGTTCTATGGCGCAAAAAATCCGCGCTGAAGTGGAAGCCGAAGCCTTGTCGCTGATGAACCATGCCCACAATACTTTGTCACCTGAAGCCCGGGCTTCAGCATTGCGCATGCGCCTGGTGGAGAAAGCCGAAGCCATCATTCGCGAGTCGGTGCGGCCCATGGAGCGCATTGAAGGCATCAAGATCATGCACGTCGATGGTTTGGGCGGCGGCGGCGGCCACAGTGGCGGCGACGGCAATGGTCAGGCAGGTTTTGCTGACGGCATCGTGAATTCCGCTTTGCGCTTCCGGGCTCAAGCGCCCATTGTTGACCAGTTGCTCAGGGAAATAGGTTTAGAAGGCGGCGATATTCAGCGCCTGGTCTCCGGTGTGTCAGGCGCCAATGCAGGCATGAGCGACACACCTGCCATCAAGGAATGAAGACGTGATCCAGGTCTATACCTCCAGCGTGATTGATGCGACAGCAGACGCTGTCTGGGCCAGAGTGCGGGACTTCAACGCACTTCCGATCTGGCACCCGGGCATTGCCGACAGCCGTATCGAAAACAACCAGCCCTCAGACCGCGTCGGTTGCGTGCGTTATTTCCATTTGCGCGAAGGCGGCGGTTTGATCCGAGAGCGTTTGCTGGCCTTGTCCGACTACGACTTCACATGCAGCTATAGCATTTTGGAAAGTCCTATGGGCGTGGAGAACTATGTTGCCACGCTCAAACTCACGCCGGTGACCGATGGCGGGCGTTGCTTTGCCGAATGGAGCGCCGAATTCGACTGCGCCGTCAGTCGCGAAACTGAATTGTCTCAACTGATAGGACAAGGCGTTTTCCAGACCGGTTTTGATGCGCTCAAG
>RFWA01000872.1 GCA_009922295.1 Betaproteobacteria bacterium | reverse complement strand
TCCTCATCTGGCGGCCTGGTCTACTCCACGGAGACCGGCCGTATGTGTCCGGTGTGCCGGCAGCCCCTGGCGCAGTGCGTTTGCCGCAGTGCCCGTCCCCAGCCGGCTGGCGATGGTGTGGTGCGCGTGTCACGCGAGACCAAGGGCCGGGCCGGCAAGGGCGTGACCCTGGTCAAAGGCCTGCCGCTGGCGCCAGCCGAATTGGTCGCTTTGGGCAAGCAGCTCAAGGGGGCTTGTGGCTCGGGTGGCACGGTCAAGGACGGTGTCATCGAGGTGCAGGGTGACCATGTGGAACGCGTGATGGCTGCCTTGGTGGCGCAGGGGTATGTGGTCAAGCGGTCGGGCGGCTGAGTCCTTGTGCTGATTGTCGGGATCAGGCTTCTGGGATCAGGCCGGTGGGGCATTCGGCTCCGCGGCTGTCCCCCGCCCTGCGGGCTCCTCCTTGATGCCGCTGCGCCGAACGCCCCACCGACCTGATCTGGCGAGGTGCTTGGTGCGCGGCGCACAGGTTCATTCGTATGGGCGTATGCGGTTGCTCTCACGCTTGGTGCAGCAACCCTGTTGCCCGCTGCTGGGGCCGCCTGGGTGTCGCGGCGAGGTTAAGGAAGGAGCCCGAAGGGCGGAGGGACACGAGCGGCGGCACCCAGGCGGCGCCAGCAGCTCGCCAGACACGCCCGCGAGTCTGGCTGGCCACCCCAACTAAGGCTTGAGTGCCACACAAACCTTAAAGCGATTAACGCCCCTCAGCGCCCGGCGCCACCCACAGCTTGGCGCCACCAGCCTCCAGGTGCGTCAGGTAGACCCGCAGGTCAAATTCGAGCTGGTGGTAGTCACCTGCCATGTGGGCGCAGAGCTGGTAGAAGGCGCGGTTGTGTTCGCGTTCCTTGAAGTGGGCCAGCTCGTGCACCGCGATCATGGTCAAAAACGGCAGCGGCGTGTCCTTGAACAGCGCCGCCACCCGGATTTCGCGTTTGGCTTTGAGCCGTGAGCCCTGCACGCGCGACACGGTGGTGTGGGTGCCGAGGGCGTTGGCTACAGTGTGCAGTTTGC
>RFWA01000871.1 GCA_009922295.1 Betaproteobacteria bacterium | reverse complement strand
CCACGCCGGCCAGCGCACCGGAGATGAAAAAGGTCTGGAAGTACACCAGCGCCGGGTTAACGCCCAGCAGCGATGCGACCCGCTCATTGCCGCTGACAGCGCGAATCTGCCGACCAAACGTGGTCTTGTAGAGATACAGCATCATCACGGCCAAGAGCACCACCACCACCAGCAGGATGATGATCTGCAAGAAAGAAAACCGCACTGGACCCAGCTCGTAGAAAGCTACCGGGAAGGTCTCAAACGGGAAACGCAGTACTTTTGTATTCGACAACCGCTGCGCAACGCTCATCAGGCAGAGGTTGGCGCCAATGGATGAAATCAGTGCTGTAAATTCGATTTGCCCACTGCCACGGATGGTGGCAAAGGCCGTTAGTTCCACAATGTAGGACACCAACCCTGCCCCTATCATGGCCAGCACAAGGGCCAGCCATAGCGGCAATCCGTTCAACACCGCAAAGTAGCCGATGAAAGCCCCGGACATGAAGACGCCGGCATGCGCGAGATTGAGAATCTTGAAGGTGCCAAAAATCAAGGTAAATCCGAGTGCAAACAGCGAGTACACCGAACCGGTGACAAGTCCGTTGACAAGTTGCTGGGCGATCATGCGTGAGCCATTTTTTAATGCGTGCCTTGGGCACCGCGGAATAGGAAAGAGGGGCCGGTGAACCGGGTCACAGCAAACGGACACCGCTTGACCGAATCACGCGCAGCCATGGCTGAGACGTGATCCGGCAGCGATGAAATGAACCTGTTGTCAGTTGGCTGGAACCGGTTTGTTGTTGCGGATCACCATCACAGCCGGGCCGTAATCGGGGATTCGGTCGGCTTTTTGGGTCCATTTCCCGCCACCCAGAACGACGTCGGCATCGCGCATTTTCATGATCGCATCAAGCACTTTTTCACGGGTCGGGTTGGGCATGGAATCCTTGATGGCACGCGCGGCCAGCAGGGCTTCCGAATAGCCAACTGCGGCCCAGTTGTCAGGCTCGGTATTGAATCGCTTTTTGTAGTTCTCGCGGAATTTTGCGTTCAGGGGAGCCGTCGACTG
>RFWA01000088.1 GCA_009922295.1 Betaproteobacteria bacterium | reverse complement strand
GGTTCGGCTGGGTGTTTTTGGCTGTAGCGCCCATGCCGGGCTGCAACATGCCATGGGCCGCAATGCCATCCGGGAACTGGCTTACCAGGTGCTGGCCCTGGAAGCCATGACCGATTACGCACAGGGCATCACCGTCAATGTGGGTCGTGTCACGGGCGGTACCGCCGTCAATGTGGTCCCCGAGCAGGCATCTCTGGTCGGCGAATTTCGCGTGCCCACCTTGGCGCTGGCCAATGAGATGCACGCCCGGGTACTGGCACTCCAACCGGCCACACCCAACGTTCGCCTGAACATCGAGGCATGGATCAATCGCCCGCCCTATGAGCGGAGCACTGGCACGGCGCAGTTGCTGGCCCAGGCGCAGCAGCACGCGGCTGCAGCCGGTTTTGCGTTGGTTGAGGCGCCGATGACCGGCGGCGGCAGCGACGGTAACTTTACGGCAGCGATGGGGGTGCCCACGCTGGATGGGCTGGGCGTGGCCGGTGATGGGGCCCATGCGCTGCATGAGCATTTCCTGCTGTCTTGCCTCCAGCCTCGACTCGATTTTTGGACAGGCATGCTGTCCGGCTTAAGCTGAGCGCGCCCCGATGCGAATGCGCCACCACCCAAACATCCACACACGTTTTGAAACTGAAAAGGACTGACCATGCTGAAAACTTCTCCTGTCTCCACGTCCCGCCGGACTCTGGTTAAGGCAGCTTTGATTGCACCCCTTGCGCCTTTGGCATCTTTGGCCCCAATGCTCGCCCATGCCGACGGGCCTTACCCCGGGCAAACCGTCAAGCTGGTGGTGCCGTTCCCAGCCGGCGGCAACACGGACATCATCGCGCGCATCCTGGCCAAGACCATGGCCGAAGACCTGCGCCAACCCGTGGTGATCGATAACAAGGCGGGTGCCGGTGGCAACATCGGCGTCGACATGGTGGCCAAGGCTGCACCCGATGGCTACACCCTGGCTTACAGCACGCTGTCCACCTACGCGCTCAACGTCGGCCTGTACAGCAAATTGCCCTACGACCCGGTCAAAGACCTGATGCCAGTGGCCTTGACCATCGAAGTTCCCCTGGTGCTGGTGGTACCCAGCAGCAGTGGCATCCGCACACTGCCTGAACTGCTGCGCCAGCTCAAAGCCCAGCCGGCGCGCGCCAATTACGCATCCGCCGGTAACGGCACGTCCAGCCATATCGCCTGCCACCTGTTTGCGAGCATGGCCGGTGTCGAGGTGCAGCATGTGCCCTACAAAGGCACTGCCCCCGCCATGACCGATCTCATCGCGGGCACGGTGGCCTTCGCCATGGACGCACCGTCGGTGGTCAACCCCCTGATCAAAGCGGGTCGCCTGAATGCTATTGCGGTGGCTGTTCCGAAACGGATGAAAACCCTGCCCGACATCCCCACCTTTGACGAGGCTGGCCTGAAGGGCTACCGGGCTTACTCCTGGAACGCGATTTGGGCACCGGCCGGTACGCCAACGGCGATTCTGGATCGCCTGAACGCCTCGGTCAACAAAGCAATGGCTGATCCGGCCAACCAGCGACAGATCGACGAAGCGGGCGTCGTGGCCTATCCGGCCATGAACCGCAGCCAGGTTGAGGCCTTTATGAAGGCCGAGTACGAGACATGGGTGCCCCTGGTGCGTGCCATGAAGGTCAGGCTGGACTGAGGACTGCTCAGCAGACGACCCAGGGCTCGGTCAATGCTTGTGGGCAGCGGCCATTGGCGCAGTAGCCACCGGCACCTTCAGCTCCAGGCGGCTCTCAGCACCCTTGGCGTCTTTGAACACCAGCGTCAGCGGAATGGTGCTGTCCTTGGGCAAAGCGGCCTTGAGGTCCATCAGCATCAGGTGGTAACCACCGGCCTTGAGCTCTACCGTCTTGCCCGCGGGCAGATCGAGGCCGCCGGTGACTGCCTTCATCTTCATGATGTCGCCCTCCATCTTCATTTCATGGACCTCGGTCACGCCCGCCACCGGCGACGAAGCCGCCACCAGTTTGGCGCCATCTTTGGCGGTGAGTTTCATGAAAGCGCCGGTGGCCTTCTGGCCTTGTACGCTGGTGCGCACCCAGGCGTCTTTCACGTCGACGGATTGCGCGTGGACGATGCCGCCCATCAGGGCGGCTGCAAAAACCAAGCTCTTTATTGTCATACGATGCTCCAAACAGTCAGTAAAAAATGATCAATGTTGATGGCCTGCAGCGCTGGACTCGATCACATCGAGCAGCGCGGCTGGGAATTTGAGGCCCTTGGTCGAAGCCCCTGTCGCCGGCACCTCCACCCAGGGGTTGACGCCCTTGCTGCAGGTCTGCGTCACCTTGAACCACAGCGGGCCCGCCTTGTCAGGCAAGCCCCCACGCAGCACAAACTCGTCGTAATGGGCGTCTGGCAAGGCATGCTCAGGCGAGGTCGCGGTCCAGGTGATTTCGCTCACATCGTCCTCGACCTTGCGTCCGTGGTCGGTGTACGGCTTGTCCAACCTCGCCCTTTTGATCGACAGCGCCCACCCGGCCTTGGGCATGGGCTTGGCGCCCTGGAACCCAGCAGGTAGCGTCACCTGAATGGCCGTGGTCGGCTCACCCTCACAGCCATGACCTATGCGCAGTGCCGCACGGTAGCTTTGGCCTGCCAAGGCCGCCGGCTCCAGAAGAACAACATGAGCAAAACCCACAGGGCAGGCCAGTACGACCGCCCAAGTCAAACACTTTTTCCACATGGGGACACCTCCAAAGAAATAAGAAGCAAATAGGCCGCCAGCCCTTATCCAGCGGGCTGTTGGCGCTATCAATTCGATAGTTCAGGAGGCGTTGGGTGGTCCGCGTGCGGGCAGCGGCGCGGCGCTTTGGGTCGTGGCAACCAAGGCGGGTCTGAGCGCCACGCCGTGGGTCTGAGTTGGGGCCAGCCCCATATGCTGCTGTATAACGAGCGGCGGCGCGGCCACCGAGGCGCACAGTGGGCAGTCCAGCGTCGCGCCGGCAGGTGCCTCGCCACCGTCGCCTGGGTTGACCAGCAGTTGCATCACCCCTGCGCTCGAGCAGACCAGCGCGAAGCTCTTGGGCTGGGCCAGCGGCGAGGCGATCGCGACCCCGGTCACCAACACCAACCAGACCAGCACCAGGCGGGCCAGAAGGGTCGCGTTGCGTATGGACTGCAAGGTAGACATGAGACGGAATTATGGCACCTGCACTCCGTCAAACCATGGGATAGCGCGGCCAAGCTGAATAGGCTTGATGTGTGTCAAAGACAGTTCGCCAGTGGTCGGGCAGGATCAAGGGCTCATTTCACAAGATCACTGATATGCACCCAAAACTCGCCGCCCCCTACAAAACATTGCTGGTGGCGCAACGCACCAGTCTGCTAGAGCAGCGGGCCAACTTGCGCGGTGGCGCTGTCGGCCGGGCTGAGGCCTCGGCCGAGCATTTTGGTCAGAAAGAGGATTCCAGCGCCCAACTCAACACCGAGCGCGAGCTGGAATTTGCGCTGGACGCGCGCGAGAGCGCCGAGCTCAACCAGGTGCAGGCTGCCCTCGACCGCATCGCTGCCGGCAGCTATGGGGTCTGCATCGATTGCGGCACCAATATCCCAGCCGCGCGCCTGCACGCCACGCCCGAGGCCGAGCGCTGTATCGCCTGTCAGCAGATCACGGAGTAATGAGGGCGCTGGGTCATTGCGCAAGCCCACTCAAGCGGGCGGTACGACTTCCTGCTCAATCGCGCCGCAAACGCTGATGCCGTCGCGCCCCTTCATGTCGATGCGGATGGTGTCGCCGTATTTCATGAAATCAGTGGCGGGCTGGCCATCCTGAATCGTCTCGATCGTTCGCTTTTCGGCAATGCAACTGAAGCCATGGCTCGGGTCTTGGTTGCTGACCGTGCCAGAACCGACAACAGACCCAGCGCGCACGTTGCGGGTCTTGCACAAATGGGCGATCAACTCACCAAAGTGGAAACTCATCTCCGGTCCGGTTTCGCAAAGCCCGACGCGACGACCGTTCCAGGTACTCTGCAGCGTCAGGTGCACGCGGCCCTGCACCCAGGCAGGGCCCAGTTCGTCCAGCGTCACCGCCACCGGACTAAAGGCAGTCACCGGTTTGCTCTGCACAAAGCCAAAGCCCTTTGCCAACTCAGACGGAATCAGGTGGCGCAGGCTCACGTCGTTGGCCAGCATCAGCAGCCGGATGCCGTCCAGCGCTTGACCGGGCGACACACCCATGGGCACATCGCCCGTGATGACGGCTAGTTCGGCCCCAAAATCGATGCCAAAGGCCTCGCTGGCGCAGACCACCGGGTCACAGGGCCCCAGAAAATCGTCGCTTCCCCCCTGGTACATCAGGGGATCGGTCGAAAAACTCGCGGGCATCTCGGTGTTCCGGGCGCGCCGCATCAGTTCCACATGGTTCAAGTAGGCCGAGCTATCAACCCACTGATAGGCGCGTGGCAGTGGCGCCATGCAGCGCCTGGCATCAAAGGGAAAAGCATGGCGCGCCTTACCCTGGTTGAGGGCGTCGGACAGGTCCTGCAGCTGGGGCGACAGAAAGTTCCAGTCATCCAGGACCTGTTGCAAGCGTTCCGCGATACCGGTCGCATAATGGGCGCTGGTCAGGTCACGCGACACCACCAGCAGTTGGCCGTCGCGGGAGCCATCTTTGTACGTGGCAAGTTTCATGGTTGGGGCGGGCGGTGGCCCGCTTTAGCGTTAATCGGGTTTTAGGGCTTGGGGCCATCATAAGTCGTCGCCTATCAGTCGTCTTAGTCATCGGATGAACATGTCGCAGCTACTGCATTCACCGTCACCAGGGGTTAGAGGTGCACCAAGTGGTCGCCCGAACTGGCAGACGCTGGCGGTGCTCTGCGCCATGGTGGCCATGGGGCATGGATACCTGCTGCAGCCAGACAGCGAGCGAGTGGCGCCGCTGCAGGTCTCTGCATTTAACACCCGCGTGATTGAGCTGGGCGCCAACTTGGCCCCAGCGCCTGACAAAACGCCGGATAAAACGCCGATTCTTAAGCCGGCCTCGGCGGACCTCAAACGTCCCACCCCACCCGTCGCCGACGCCCAGACACCGACACCAGCACCAACACCGGCGCCCATGGCGGCAATGTCGCCAGTTACGGCGACTGAGGCCGTCGCTCTCGCCACCGCTCCAACCGCACCCTCGCCCTTAGTGACCGCCAGCCCAGTCACAGCGCCAGAACCACACCCCGCGGCAATGCCAGCACAAAAGCCAGTTTCGGAGCCTGTGCCTGTAGCTGTAGCTGTACCCGTCCCGGCGCCAGTAACGGTGCCAGTGCCGGCGCCGCAGCAGTTGGCCAGCATCGCTCAGCCACCGCAGCCACCCCCAACACCCGAGCCCCCGGTGCCGTCAAGACCACCACGTGAGTCCGCACTCACACCCGGCACGGTGGCCGTGCCACCGCCGACACGGCTGCTGTACAGGGGAGAGTCCAACAAATTTCCATTTCGCGTGAGCGGGGAGCTGGTCTGGCGCCAGGACGGCCTGGGCTATGACGCCCGGCTGACGATGAGTGCCTTCGTTCTGTCATGGGTCTATACCAGCCGGGGCGAATTGGGGGCTCAGGGCTTGCTACCACTGCGCTATTCCGAAAAGCAGCGCAGCGAAGTAGCGGCACACTTTGAGCGCGACAAAGGGCGAATCAGTTTCAGTGCCAACACACCTGCTGTGCCGCTGCTGACAGGCGCTCAGGACTTCCTGAGCGTGATGCTCCAACTGGCGAGCGTGATTGGCGGCGAGCCTGCGCGCTACCCCGTCGCAACGGCCATCACCGTTCAGGTAGCGGGGCCACGCGATGCTGAAGTGTGGCTTTTCACCGTAGAGCGCCAGGAAACCCTGCGCCTACCCGGTGGCGAGCAGGGCACTCTCAAGCTGGTACGCCATCCGCGCCGGCAGTTTGACCAGGAAGTGGCCATTTGGTTGGCGCCAGCCATGAACTGGTTGCCCGTGCGCCTGCGCATCACCGAACACAATGGCGATTACCTGGACCAGAAATGGGAATCGAGCCAAGCGCCCTCATGACGGCCCTGACGCTGGCCACCGCGCGCGACCAACCCTCGCAATTCGTCGGAGCGCAACCAAACCGATTGATGGATAATGAACCATGCACATGCTTTACGACTCTGAAACCTACTCAGTAACGCACATGCTGGCCAACGCGGTGCCCACCGAAAGCCCCTCCGGCGCCAGCCGCGACAGCGCGTCCCAGAGCGTGGTGGTGCCCACCTTGGCGCGCCACGGCTTTGAAATTGTGGACAAACGAGCCGGCAAAGAGGTGTACCTCGACGGCTCCTGGGCCGAGCTGTTCCAACAGCACATCGTGGCCTGGCAGCTCAATACCCCGACCCAAGAAGAAGTTGAGGACACGCTGGAACAGTACGCTGAACTGGCACAAAACCCGGTCGTGGTGCACTGAGCGCTGCTGGCGCTTTGCCCGATTCGGCCTCGGTGCGGCACTTTTATCGCTGGTCGCATGTGCCAGCCCACCAGCCTCACCCGTACTTACCCAGCTGAACAAGCTGCTACCGGCAGACGCCCTGCTGCTGGGCGAACAACACGACGCTCCTGAACACCAGCGTATCCACCAGCAAGTGGTACTGGCCCTGGCAGCGCAGGGCCAACTGGCTGCACTGGTGCTGGAAATGGCCAACCAGGGCGGCAGCACACGCGACCTGCCAGTCCAGGCCACTGAGGCCGACATCCAGGCCGCCCTGCGTTGGGACGAACGCGCCTGGCCCTGGGGCACCTATGGCCCTGCCGTCGTGAGCGCGGTGCGTGCCGGCGTGCCAGTGCTGGGCGCCAACCTGCCCATGAGCGCACTGCGCGCCACGATGGGCGACAGCAGCCTGGACCAGCGCCTGCCCAGTGCCTCGCTGGCGGAGCAGCAGCAACGCATCCGCACCGGCCACTGTGACATGCTGCCCGAAAGTCAGATTGCGCCCATGACCCGCATGCAGATTGCCCGCGACCGGGCCATGGCCCAATCCATCACCGATGCCGCCCAAGCTGGCCGCACCGTGGTGCTGCTGGCCGGTCACGGCCATGTGGCACCGGCGCTGGGCGTGCCGCAGCACCTGCCACCAACTTTTAAAGCAAAAACGGTGCTACTCCACGCCAGTCAAGGCGATGAAGCTATTGAAACCATAGCAAACTTCGATTTGGTCTGGCCCACCGGGCCTATCCCAGCGCGCGACTATTGCGCGGAATTCAAAGCCACCCGCAAACCCTGACCCTATGCCCAAACAGATCCACCTCAACGCCTTCGACATGAACTGCGTCGGCCACATCCAGCAGGGACTGTGGACCCACCCGCGCGACCAGTCGCCGCGCTACACCGACATCCACTACTGGACCGACTATGCGCGGCGCCTGGAGGCCGGCCTGTTTGATGGCATTTTTCTGGCCGATGTGCTGGGCGTGTATGACGTGCTGGGCGGCAGTCCCAATGCCGCGGTGCGTGGCGCCGTGCAGGTGCCGGTGGGCGACCCAATGCTGCTGGTCCCGGCCATGGCCGCTGTGACGCAGCACCTGGGCTTTGGCGTCACCGCCAACCTGACCTACGAGACACCCTACCAGTTTGCCCGACGCATGACCACACTGGACCACCTGACCCAGGGCCGTATCGGCTGGAACATCGTCACCGGCTACCTGGACAGCGCGGCTCGGGCGGTGGGGCTGACCGGGCAGACAGCGCACGATGACCGTTATGACCTGGCCGACGAGTACATGGCACTGGTCTACCAGCTGTGGGAAGGCAGTTGGGCAGACGACGCCGTGAGGGGCGACCGCGCCAGCGGCGTCTACGCCGACCCGGCCCGGGTGCGCTTGGTGCACCACCACGGCAAGCAGTACAAGGTGGATGCGATGCACCTGGGCGAGCCCTCGCCACAGCGCACGCCGGTGCTGTACCAGGCCGGCTCATCAACGCGCGGCTCCCGCTTTGCCGCCACCCATGCTGAATGTGTATTTTTGAACGGTCAAAGCCTGCCCGGCGTGCAAAAAATTGTGCAGGGCATCCGCGCTCAGGCGGTGCAGCACGGGCGGGCCGGCAGCGACATCAAGGTGTTTCTGGGTGCCACTGTCATTACCGGCCGCACCGATGCCGAGGCCCAAGAGAAGTTCGCCGAGTACCAGCGCTACGCCAGCTCCGAGGCGGCGCTGGTGCACGCCGCTGCCTCCATGGGTATCGACTTTGACCGCTACGACCCGGACGAGCCCATCGTCACCGACAAGAGCAACGCCATTGTCTCCAATGTGGAGGCCATGACGCGCAGCGCCGGCCCGCAGTGGACCCGGCGCAAGTTGCTGGAACAAATGGTGGTACCGTAGTGCCCGAATGCTTTGACGACTTTATTGCCCTGGTGGTACCCATCTTGCAGCAGCGGGGCGCCTTTAAGACCGCCTATGCGCCCGGCACCTTGCGCCGCAAACTGTTCGGTCAGGACCGGCTGCCGGCCAGCCATGCGGTGGCGCCGTACCGGTTTGCAGCCGACAAGAGCGACGTTTAGCGAGCACTTTGCACCAAGTAGGTGCATGGTTTCGACTACCATCTGCGCGTGCGCCCAACACCCGGCGGATGGGGGCCACACTTTTTGACTCAACCTGGACTTGACATGACATTTCTAAAAAACGCGGCTTTGTCGCTGGCCGTATCGCTCTCCACCTTGGGTGCTGCCCAGGCACAGAACAAGGAGCTCGTCGTTGGCTCCAGCGCCACCTACCGGCCATTCGCCTACGAAAATCCAAACAAGGAAATCGTGGGCTATGACGTGGACATCATCAAGGCTGTCGCGCAAAA
>RFWA01000870.1 GCA_009922295.1 Betaproteobacteria bacterium | reverse complement strand
CCATACTGTTCTTCAGGTGGCGCAACAGCACATTCTGAACGAGGCAGCGCTTCAGCATGATGACCTGATTCGCCAGTCCTGGCTGCGTTGTGTCCAGGACCACAAGCTAGACCCGACCCGCATGCAGGAAGCCGTCATCCTGCCGCACGAGCGCTACCGTGAACACCAGGACCAGATGGAGGGGCTGATGCATATTGCCCGCCACGGCCTGGAAAACTTATATAAACAAGTGTCGGGGCTGGGCTATGCGGTCTTGCTGACCGATGACAAGGGCGTGACCGTCGACTTCATCGGCGACTTGCAATTTGACGCCAGCTTGCGCAAAACCGGGCTGTACTTGGGCGCGGTCTGGAGCGAGCAGTTTGCCGGCACCAATGGCGTCGGCACCTGTCTTTCCACTGGCGAGAGCCTGACGGTGCACCAAGCCGACCATTTCGATGCCATGCATATTCCGCTGACCTGTACCGCTGCCCCGATTTACGGGGCCACCGGCAAGATCAAGGCGGTGCTGGACTTGTCGGCCTTGCATTCGCCCGAGGAAAAACAAAGCCAGCACTTCGCTTTGCAGTTGGTGCGCATGTATACACACCAAATAGAGAACGCCTATTTTTTGAGCGAGTTCCGCAACGACTGGATATTGCGGCTGGCCAGCGGGCCGCATTTTCTGGAGGTAGACCCCGAGTACCTGTTGGCGCTGAATGAACGCGGCGAGGTCATAGGCCATAACCGGCGGGCCCAGGAGTTTTTTCAAAGCCCCGGCCGGCCGGTGTTGCTGGGACAGAAAGTGGACAGCTTGCTGCAACTTTCCTTGAATGAACTGGGCAATTTCACAGGCAAAAGCCAGTTTGAAAGCCAGTCGGTCACTGTCATGGATACGCATCAGGTGCTGTCGCTGCGCGTATCCGCCCCGGCCCACGCCAAAGCCAGCGCAGTGACCGATAAAAACCTCAGCAAGTCGTCCCAGCCCCCCCTGCCATTGGCTGCCTTGTCCGGCGGCGACACTGAACTTGACAGACAAATTCAACACGCGGCCCGGCTGGCCGATTCGCCG
>RFWA01000869.1 GCA_009922295.1 Betaproteobacteria bacterium | reverse complement strand
CGGCCAGGCAATTGCTACTTTTTCAATAGCTAGAAAGGTCCAGCCCATAAGGGCTGGGGGTACTTTTTATGCTTAATGACGAAAGTGGCGCACGCCGCTGAAGACCATCGCCACGCCGCGTTCGTCGGCCGCATCAATCACTTCTTGGTCGCGCAGGCTGCCACCAGGCTGGATCACACAGCAGGCGCCTGCGTCTACCACCACGTCCAAGCCATCACGGAACGGGAAAAACGCGTCGCTGGCAACCACGGCGTCCTGCAGGCTCAAGCCAGCATGGCCGGCCTTGATGCTGGCAATGCGGGCGGAGTCGAGCCGGCTCATTTGCCCGGCCCCGACTGCCAGGGTCATGCCTTGGCTGCAAAACACAATCGCATTGCTTTTCACGAACTGCGCCACGGTCCAGGCAAACAGCAGGTCTTGCAACTGCTCTGGGCTGGGCTGGCGCCGTGTCACGACCTTCATGTCAGCCGGTCGCAGTTGATGGTTGTCAGCGGTCTGCATCAGCAGGCCCGAGCCCACCCGCTTGATGTCCAAGGCGTTGCGGCCCTGCGCCCAAGCGGTCTCGCCCCCAGGCGGCAGCGCAATCTGCAACACCCTTACATTGGGCTTGGTCTGCAAAACCGCCAAGGCCTCAGGGGTGTAGTGCGGCGCCATGAGCACCTCAACAAATTGCTTGGTAATTTGAGTTGCAGCTGGTCCGTCGACCGGGCAATTGAGGGCGATGATGCCGCCAAAAGCCGAGGTCGGGTCGGTCTGCCAGGCCCTGCCATAGGCCGCCAGGGCATCTTCGCCCAAGGCCACGCCACAGGGGTTGGCATGCTTGACGATGACACAGGCCGGCGTCGTGAAGCTCTTGACGCACTCCCAGGCGGCATCTGCATCCGCAATGTTGTTGTATGAGAGCTCTTTGCCCTGCAGCTGACGCGCTGTCACCAGCGAGCCAGGCGCGGGATGCAGGTCACGGTAAAAAGCGGCCTGCTGGTGCGGGTTCTCGCCGTAGCGCAAATCCTGCAGTTTGATGAAGCAGCCATTCGCTTGCCCTGGGAACAGC
>RFWA01000868.1 GCA_009922295.1 Betaproteobacteria bacterium | reverse complement strand
GCGGCACGCCGGCGGTGGCCATGCCAACCACGCGCGCCCGGGGGGTGAGGCCATGGCGGGCGGCGCTGGCCTCGTCGGCCAGCAGCAGGGCGCAGGCACCGTCATTCACGCCGCTGGCGTTACCCGCCGTCACCGTGCCATCGGGCCGCACAATGCCCTTGAGCCGGGCCAGCGCCTCCAGGCTGGTCTCGCGCGGGTGCTCGTCACGGCTGACCAAGATGGGATCGCCCTTTTTCTGGGCAATGCTGACAGGGGTGATTTCGGTCTCAAAACAGCCGCTTTGCTGCGCCTTGATGGCGTTGAGCTGCGAGCGCAGCGCCATGAGATCCTGCGCCTCACGCCCGATCTTGAAATCGGCGGCGACGTTCTCAGCCGTCTCGGGCATGGCATCAACGCCATACATGTCTTTCATCAATTTGTTAATGAAGCGCCAACCGATGGTGGTGTCGTAGACGGCGTTGGTGCGACCAAAGGCGCTGTCCATCTTGGGCATGACAAAGGGGGCACGGCTCATGCTCTCCACGCCACCGGCGATCATCAGGCTGGCCTCGCCCGAGCGGATAGCGCGCGCCGCCGTGCCCACTGCGTCTAACCCCGAGCCGCAGAGACGGTTGATGGTGGCACCGGGCACTCCGACCGGCAGGCCGGCCAGCAGGCTGCTCATGTGCGCCACGTTGCGGTTGTCTTCCCCGGCTTGGTTGGCGCAGCCGAACAGAACGTCGCTCATGGCGCCCCAATCCACCTGCGGGTTGCGCGCCATCAAAGCCTTGATGGGGATGGCCCCCAGGTCGTCGGTGCGCACGCTGCTGAGGGCGCCACCGTAGCGGCCGATGGGGGTACGGATCGCGTCGCAGATGTAGGCGTGGTTCATGACGGAGGGCTTGAGCCGTTGGGTTGGGGACCGGGCAGGGTCAATAGGTTTCCAGGTGCAGGCGCCCTTCGGTTCGCAGGGCATTGGCCAGCGCGTCCCAGTTTAGCCCAGCCTGCTGCGCCACATCACGCAGGGCCATGAGCACGCCTTCTTCCATGCTTTTGAGGCCGCACACGTAGA
>RFWA01000867.1 GCA_009922295.1 Betaproteobacteria bacterium | reverse complement strand
TTGCAGTAGGAGACGGGCTCAGCAGCGGCAACTGGGCGCCCATATCGGCCACGCCAGACCAGGTGACTGCGTCGTGCAGCACGCGGATCAAAGAGACCGAATCACGCAGCGTCTCTAGCGGTAAGAACATGTCGTACAGCCGCTGGGCCTCGGTCATGTCCTGCCTTTGCAGTGCGCGCAGCAGCGCCATGCAGGCTTTGGGGGCGATGCAACCAGAGCCGGTGGTGAAGGATGCCAGACCAAAGTGACCCAGATGCGATAGCACCGGCCGCTCCCCCATGCCGCTGACGATGCGGCGGCTGGAAATCCGGCCGATCATCGCTTTCAAAAATGGGTCATCGTCCGGCACTGGTCGAACCACCGCGTATTTGACGCACAAAACCTTATTTGATTCGACCAGCGCTTGCAGGGTGTCGACATGGGCAGCACCATAGCGGTCTGGTAGCCAGAATTGCGCAGCAGCAGAGCCTGGTCACTCATCTTGCCAAAGTCTGGTCCTACTGCTGGAATGACCCGCGTGTCAGGTCCAGCGGCATCTGCCAGCATCTCCAGCATCGGTCCGTATTCACGCAAAGGCATGTGGTAAAGGTTGGCGTTTCCGCCATACAGCAGGGTGCGGATGCCGCCAGCCTCGATATGCTTTATCAATTTCCGGTTGGCGGCCTCATTGACTGACAGGTCGCGGTGACGGGCCAATGGTGGCACAGCCAGCACTGAGCTGCTAAATTCCTCCAGTGTGATGGGGGCTTGCTTCATGAGGCGCCGGTCATCAATAGAGTTGTAAAATGGTATGACATATTGAAGTTTGTATGACGAATATACGCATTATTGTGGTACCAATTCGCCAGTTAGGCCAGCTTTTTTTATCGTCTAGGGTTTGTACTGAGCAAAAATTACTTGACAGCCCCAAGGTTGTCAAACAAAGTCAGCCTTGTTGCCTGCCTTCATAAAAAACCGGGGCAGACACTCAGCGGGTCAGGCCTTAGGGCTTGCATCCATCCGGTTTTCCCTTCTTCTGTTGGAGTTTTTGTATGAACCAAGCCCCTCGTTCCAC
>RFWA01000866.1 GCA_009922295.1 Betaproteobacteria bacterium | reverse complement strand
GCACTTCGATGATCCGCGCTTCCACCGGTGCGGCTTGCACCGGCATGTCGACACGATCACGCTCGCGTTTGCCGCGCGGACCGCCGCGCCAGCTGTTGCGACCGACGCCGCCGCTGGCGTCGCCACGGGTTTTGATTTCTTTCTTCTTGGCCTGTTCGTCAGCCCAGCTGGAAGACAGCTTGGCGCTCTTGACTTCCTTCTGGCCTTCTTTGGTGGTGGTCGCAGCGCCTGCTGGACGTGCACCCGGCGCGGTGGAACCGGCAGCGGGTTTGTGCAAAGTGCCTTTGATGGCTTTGGGGTCCGGGGTGGCGGCTTTTTCGGGTTCGGGCGGCTTTTTCGCGACCAGCACTTTTTTCGGTGCATTCATCATGGTGCGAATGGCTTCGGCTTCGGCCAAAGCGGTGCGACGGCGCGAATCCAAATCTTTGGCGCGGACTGCGTCTTCCTCGGCGCTGGCTTTGGCGACGGCTTCGCGCTCAGCGGCGGCGGCCTGGGCCTTGGCTGCTATCTCAGCGGCTTTGTCTGCATCTGTGTCGGCGGCAGGTGCGGCAGCAGCAGCCTGAGCTTCGCGCTCTTTGGCTTCCTGGGCTTCGCGCAAGCGGCGTTTTTCAACCAGTTCTTCTTCCTGACGGCGGATGAACTCGGCCTGGCGGCGTGCTTCTTCTTCGCGCCTGGCCAGTTCGGCCTGATCCAGAATGGGCGCGGGCGCAGCGGACGGTGTCGGCTCTTCCTCAGGTGTTTCGGTGCTGTCGTTTTCGTCGCGCTTGACGAAAGTGCGTTTTTTGCGAACCTCGACCTGAATGGTGCGCGCTTTGCCAGTGGCGTCTGCTTGCTTGATTTCAGACGTGGATTTCTTCACCAGCGTGATTTTTTTGCGCTCGGGCGTGTCTGTGCCGTGGCTGGCTTTGAGAAAGCCCAGCAATTTTTGCTTGTCAGCGTCGGTCAGCGCATCAGCTGCGGACGATTTAGCGACACCAGCTGCCTTGAGCTGTTCAAGCAGTGTGTCGGGAGATTTTTTGAGTTCCTTGGCAAACTCGGCAACCGTTGTGATGGTCATCTGTGGTGTTCCTCTTCATGAC
>RFWA01000865.1 GCA_009922295.1 Betaproteobacteria bacterium | reverse complement strand
ATGTTCTGCACCTGCTCGCGCATCTGCTCGATCAGCACCTTCATGTCCACGGAAATATGGGTCAGTTCCAGCGCGGCCGACTTCGAGCCCATGGTGTTGGCCTCGCGGTGCAGTTCCTGAATCAGGAAGTCCAGCCTTTTGCCGATTTCGCCACCCTTGCCGATCAGCCGGTCGAGCTCGTCCAGGTGAGAGTTAAGTCGGGTGATCTCTTCGGCCACATCGATACGGATGGCAAATGCTGTGGCCTCGGACAAAGCCCGGTCCTGCGCCGCCTCGGGCAGCACGGCGCTATCGCCCAAGGCCATGGCCTCGGCCCAGCGCTCCATAAATCGTTGGCGCTGCTGCGCCACCAGCTGCGGCACCAGCGGCACCGCCTGCGCGGCCAGCAGCCTGAGTTGCCCGATGCGCTCGAGCAGCATCGCCGCCAGACGGTCACCCTCGCGCTGGCGCGAGGCCAGCAGCGCTGCCAGGGCCTGCTCGGCCAGTGGCAGGATATCCGCCAGGCCAAGTGTGACCGCTGGCGCCTGTTCGCTGGCGGCCAGGCGAATGACGTCGGCCACCGACAGTGCACCGGCCTGGGGCAGCCAGGCCTTGACGGTGTCCTGCACATTGTTCAGGCGCTGCAGCAGGCGTACGCTGGGCTCGGGCAGCAGGTGCCGGGCACAGGTGTCCAGCGCCATGCGCACCTCGACCTTGCCGCGCTTGAGGCGGGCCACCAGCAGCTCACGCAGTGCGGGCTCGTATTGGCGCAGTTCATCAGGGAGTTTGAACGACAGGTCCAGAAAACGGCTGTTGACAGCGCGGATTTCCAGACCGATTTGGTTCGCCGGGCCGGGTTTGGCCTCCAGCGATGCGCTGTCCGGCGTGCTGCCGAGCTGGACGCTGGCGTAGCCGGTCATGCTGTAAACTGCCATTTGGCCTCTTTGATCCGTGGAACTCGCTCGAGAATAACCCGGTTCAAGCGCTTCAGACGCCAAGCCGCTCAAAATTATGGCCAAGGTCACTCCCGCTCCGCTCCAGCCCGACACCATGGTGGGCGCTTACCGTATCGTGCGCAAACTTGCTGCGGGCGGTTTTGGC
>RFWA01000864.1 GCA_009922295.1 Betaproteobacteria bacterium | reverse complement strand
GCAGGTGATCATCCCGCCCGGCTCCATGCTCAACCCCAACCCGCCGGCGGCGGTGGTGGCGGGCAATGTCGAGACCTCCACCTGCATCACCAACGCCCTGCTGGGCGCGCTGGGCGTGATGGCGGCCAGCCAGTGCACCATGAACAACTTCACCTTTGGCAACGAACGCTACCAGTACTACGAGACGATTGCCGGCGGCGCGGGCGCGGGCGAAGGCTTTGCCGGCACCAGCGTGGTGCAGACCCACATGACCAATTCGCGCCTGACCGACCCTGAGGTGCTGGAGTTTCGTTTTCCGGTGCGGCTGGACAGCTACGAGATCCGCCCGGGCTCGGGCGGCGCCGGACGCTGGCGCGGCGGTGACGGCGGCGTGCGCCGCATCCGCTTCCTGGAACCCATGACCGCCAGCATCCTGTCCAACGGCCGCACCCACGGCGCCTTCGGCATGGCTGGCGGCCAAGCCGGCCAGGTTGGCACCAACCGCGTGCTGCGCGCCGACGGCAGCATCGACACCCTGGGCCACATCGGCCAAGTGCAGATGCAGCCCGGCGATGTGTTTGAGGTGGCGACGCCGGGTGGGGGTGGGTATGGCACGGTGGATGGGTGCTAACCCCTTCATCCAGAAGTTTGTCGGGGCGTTGCAGGTACAGCGGGCCAAAAAAGGCGTTTTCATCACCACATCCAGCTATACCGCCGACGCTGCCGACTATGCGACGCGCATCGATACCAAGGTGGTCCTGATTGACGGACAGCAACTGGCTGGCCTGATGATCGACTTTGATGTGGGTGTGGCCTCGGCAGCAAGCTATGTGGTCAAACGGATCGATTCGGATTACTTCGAGGAAGGCTGAGGCTGGCAAGCCGCTGGTGGGTCAGCGGGATGCTTCTCAAGGCGGATGCATCGATAGCTCGCACTGCCTAGCCTACAAAAATTGCTGCCCAGCTGAGCAGTGTTTTTGTATTTACAATAACCAAGATGGGTATGACCTTCGATCCGGCCAAGCGAGACAAGGCTTTGTTGGAAAGGGGATTGGATTTCGCCGACGCCGAACTCGTTTTTGCTGGGCAGACGCTTGAGAT
>RFWA01000863.1 GCA_009922295.1 Betaproteobacteria bacterium | reverse complement strand
CGCGTACAGAAGATCAACCGCCAGATTAACGCTCAGGTAAATCAGTGCCAGGAACAACAGCCCTCCCTGAATCACCGGGAAGTCGCGCGATAGCACGGCGCCGATGATCAGACGCCCCAAGCCCGGAATGGAGAAAACCTGTTCGGTGACCACGGCGCCACCAAGGAGCGCGCCGACCATGATGCCCATCACCGTCACAATCGGCACCATGGCGTTCACCAAGCCGTGCCGTAGCACCACATAAGGTTCCGGAAGGCCTTTGGCGCGGGCAGTGCGCACGAAGTCTTGGCCCAATACCTCGAGCATGCTGGAGCGCGTCATGCGGGCTACAAAACCCATCTGGATGCAGGCCAGTGTGAAGGTGGGCAGCGCCAGATGGCGGGCCCATTGCCAGGGGTCTTTGGCAAAGGCGACGTAGTCGCCAGCAGGAAAAATAGGCACCAGCACCGCCACCAGCCAGATCAGCACCAGACCAAGCCAGAACTCCGGGATCGACAGGCCCAGCAGCGCCAGACTCATCAAGCCCTGGTCGGCGGCGCGCCCGTGGCGCACGGCTGCCAGAACCCCAGCCGTCACACCGAGCAGCACCGACACCACAAAGGCCATGGCGGTCAGCGACAGTGTGATGGGCAGCCGTTCCAAGATCGCATCTGTGACGCTACGGTTCAGCAACAGAGAGGTCCCCAGATCACCCTGTAGCAACCGGACGTACCACTCGCCCATGCGCACCAGAAAGGGCCGGTCCAGCCCGAGCTCGTGACGAACGCGGTCCAGCGCCTCAGCAGTGGCGCTGGCGTCTAGAAAGATGGATGCCGGGTCACCCGGCACCAGCCACAACAAGCCAAACGTGATCAGGGACACCAGAAACAGCACCGGAATCGACGCCAGCAGGCGGCGGATGATGAAGCGTCCCATGTCGTTTTGACTTTAAGATCAATCCAGCCAAACACCCCACATGCGTGGGATACGGTAGGCCTTGAAGTTTTTCAGCTTGGAGGTGGCTACCTGGAACAGGCCATAGTTCCCCATGTTCACGGCGATGGCTTGGTCGTTCATCTGGTTCTCGAAATCGACAAACAA
>RFWA01000862.1 GCA_009922295.1 Betaproteobacteria bacterium | reverse complement strand
CTCACCTCGGCCCTGATGGCTGCCACCCTGCTGGTGGCGACTTCGGCTTTTGCCCAATTTGCCGAGCGCACCATCAAGTTCACCAACGGCGTCAACGAAGACCACCCCGTGGGCCTGGGCGTCAAGCGCATGCAAGAGGTGCTCAACGCCAAGACCGGTGGCAAGATCAAGATCAACGCCTTCTGGGGCGGCTCGGCCGGTGGTGACCTGCCGGCCACCCAGGCATTGCGCGCCGGTACCCAGGAAATGGTGTGCACCTCCAGCTCACCGCTGGTCGGCATTGTGAAAGAGCTGGGCGCCTTTGACCTGCCCTTCCTGTTCGCCAACGAAAAAGAAGCCGATGCCGTGCTGGATGGCCCGGCTGGCGCCTACTTCAACAAGAAGCTCGAGGACGCTGGTGTGGTGAACCTGGCCTATTGGGAAAACGGTTTCCGTAACCTGACCAACAGCAAGCGCCCGGTGGCCAAGCCCGAAGACTTTGACGGCGTCAAGGTGCGGGTGATGCAGAACAACATCTTCCTTGACACCTTCAAGACCCTGGGGACCAACGCGGTGCCCATGGCCTTTGGCGAAGTGTTCACCGCACTGGAGACCAAGACCATTGACGGCCAAGAGAACCCCTTTGTCACGATTGAGACTTCCAAGCTCAACGAGGTGCAAAAGTACCTGAGCGTGACGCGCCACGCCTACACCCCGTTCCTGGTGCTCTACAGCAAGAAGCTGTGGGACCAGCTCAACGCCCAGGAGCAGGCCGTGCTGCGTGAGGCTGCCATGGAGGGCCAGAAGGTACAACGCTCAGCGAACCGTACCCTCAATGAGCAGTCTCTGACCTCGCTCAAGGCCAAGGGTATGGTCGTGAATGAGGTCACGCCGGCTGAACAGCTGCGCATGTTCCAAAAGGTCAAGCCGGTCTATGACCGTAATATCCCGACGATTGGTGGCGAGGCGGTCAACATGGTTTTGGACGGGCTCAAGAAGGCGCGCGGCGGCTGACCCCCTGCGTCGTGAAAACCGGCCGCAGGTGGCAACGCCTGCGGTTTTTTTTGGAGTATGAATTGAAAATTACCAAAGTCGAAACCC
>RFWA01000861.1 GCA_009922295.1 Betaproteobacteria bacterium | reverse complement strand
TAACGGGGCCGGCGTGGAGGAATCGTCGCCGGCCATCCTGCGGCACGGCATGGTGCTGGCCGTCGTCATCAGTATTGTCGCTGCGATCCTCTCGCATGGCGCCGCACGCTTCATCCCTTTGCTCGGCTCTTCGCCCGCCGTGACGGCTGAAGCGCAGGAGTTTTTCATCCTCATGTCGTGGGCCATGGTGCCTGGGCTCGCATTCCATGCGCTACGCGGGCATCGCGACTCGCAGCATCAGCCGTGGATCTCGCTCGCTTGGCTGTCGCTTGGCATTCTGGCCAACATCTTTTTCAATTGGCTTTGGATGTTTGGCAACTGGGGTTTCCCCGCGATGGGGCTTGCGGGCGCCGGTTGGGCTACGCTCGTCGCGCGTTTAGTAATGCTGATTGGCCTGTGGTACACGCCTGGTCGCGGGGAAGTGCGCTGGGCGGACGGATTGCAGATGGCCGTGTTCCGTCGCCTCATGAAGACCGGCTGGCCCGCAGGGCTCCATAGCCTCAGTGAAGTTGGCATCTTCGCCATCGTCCCCGTCATGGCTGGTTGGATCAACGCCACCGCGCAGGCCGCGCATCAGGTCGCCATCAGCACCGCGTCGGCCGCGTTCATGTTGCCCTTAGGTCTCGGCATCGCCGCTGGCATCCGGGTGGGCGAAGCTTATGGGGCGAAGGACCCCCGCAAGGTTCAGGCGGTCGGTCTTGGTGCACTCATCTTGGGCGGGCTCATCATGCTGGCCTACGGGCTCGGCTTGGTCTTGCTGCGACCCCTATTAATGCAGACGTATGGCGTGGCCGGCACCGAGACCGCCATGCTGGCTTCGACGCTCCTAATCTTTGCCGCCGTCTGGGCTCCCTTTGATGGAGTACAAGTCGTCGCTGCTTACCTTCTGCGCTCGGTGAATTGCGCGGCATGGGCGTCCTGGAGCGTCTTTACGGTCTACTGGCTTTTCTGCCTACCTCTGGCCTTGGCTTTGGCGTTTCCGTTTGGGTTCCGGTTGTTCGGCTTGCCCGTCGGGGTCTGGGGTTTGGGTGCGGTGGGTATCTGGATTTCCCTCGCCAGCGGGTTGATCCTCGTCGCGCT
>RFWA01000087.1 GCA_009922295.1 Betaproteobacteria bacterium | reverse complement strand
CGACAGGACCGCCTCAGGTGTACGTTGGTGATCAGCAGCACTGGCGATCAGCGCCCGAAAATTGACCATGGCCCCCGCATAGTCACGCGTCGCATACTGAGCATTACCCAGCCAGAACAATGCTGACGGCGCATATCCACTACGGCTATATCGCCCTAAAAAGTCAAAGAATGCCGTTTTAGCTCCGGCAAATTCAGCTTTACGGAAAAGAGCCAGCGCCGCTTCAAAATCGCGCTTCTCAGCCTGGTCCGCCATAAATTCACGACCGTCCAGGCTCACTTTCACTGGCTCGACTGCACGAACTCGCTCATCCACACCTTGTACAGTGGAACGAATTCGTTCATCCAACCCTTGCGTCGTGGTACTTATACGTGTGTCCAGCCCCTGTATCGTGGTCCGAAGCCGTTCGTCCAGCACCTGTACTGTGGCACGCAGCTTTTCATCCTGCCCCTGCACAGCGGCACGTAGCTTTTCATCCTGCCCCTGCGCTATGGCACGGAGCTTTTCATCATGTCCTTGTAGGGTGATACGAAACTTTTCGTCCTGGGCCTTCGTCGCAGCGGCAAAGCGCTCATCCAGTCCTTGCGTCGTTGCACGAAGCTTTTCATCCTGCCCCTTCGTCGCAGCAAGCAAGCGCTCCTCCAGCCCTTGCGTTGTGGCTAGCAACCGTTTGTCAAGGTCTTGAGCCAAGTCCTTCTGACGACGTTGCCCCTCAGAGAGTTCACGCAACAACTGTTCATTGAAGCCACGCATCTGAGCCGCTTCTGACCGAAGTAGTTCGATCTTGTTCTTCAAATCAAGCATGCCACGATTCAGGATGGTGACATCTTCGCCCACTTCAAGCATTCCACGATTCAGGATGGTGACATCCTCTCCCACTTTAGCGACCGATTCCGTGGCGCGAGCCGCCCCCTGCTTGACATCTGCGCGGTCACGTTCTGCCCCGATGCGTAGGGCCTCAATCGCCTGTTCCACCGCTCCCATTTTCTGCTGCTGGGACTCAACACCTTGACGCAGAGTCTCGACTTTCCGATTCAAAGTCTCGACGTAAAGTTGTATAGCGTCAACCCGCTGGCGCAAATCATTAATGGCTTTGCGCGCATCGTCATCTCCAAAGAGGGCAGCGTTGGCGACGGCCGAGGCTAGCACCAAGCAAAGGCCGAAGACACGCGAACGAGCCGATAGCAGCGGAACTGACACGGGCATCTTGCGCACAGGCAAGTTAATTGATCTCAACTCGGCGGTTTTTGGCAAGCGAAGCCTCGTCAGAACCCTGCGCCGCAGGCTTTTCCATGCCAAAGCTGACGGCCTCCATCTGGCTGTCTGGTACACCGAGCAGGCTCATGGCACTGCGAACAGCATCGGCCCGCTTTTGGCCAAGCGCCAGGTTGTACTCGCGCCCGCCAGTTGCATCAGTATGTCCTTCAAGTGCGACACGACGTGTCTTGTCCGCCCTCAGGACGCGGGCATGCGCCTCTACCACCACCTGGAATTCAGGTTTGATGGCACTGCTGTCGTAGTCAAAATAGACTACTTTTGAACTGATTTGCAGGTCTTGTACGGGCTGCTGTTTTATGGCTGTGTTAAACGGCGCTACTGCGCTCGCTGCGGCACCAGCGCCTGCTGTACCGCCAGCGCCCGCTGCACCTCCGGCTGTACCGCCAGCGCCCGCTGCACCTCCGGCTGTACCGCCAGCGCCCGCTGCACCTCCGGCTGTACCGCCCGTACCGGCTGCACCACCCATGCCCGCTGTACCGCCCGCGCCCGCTGCACCTCCGGCTGTACCGCCCGCGCCAGCTGCGCCTCCGGCACCGCCCGCCGCAGACCCTTTCCCGCCAGCATCAACGCCTTTGCCGACCAGATTTCCCGACTTATCCTCCACCGGAGCGGAGTCGAGCTTCACCGAACTACATGCTGTTAAAAAAACTACCAATAAACTTGCGATCAATACAGGCTTCATGAAATTACTCCGTTTCAAAACTGTTGTTTCTGGAAAGGCCCCCAGTGGGGCTCGCGAATGTCACCGCTTTGCCCATTAAGCTTAGCCTTGTTTCTGCCGTCCAGCGTGGCGGTCATGAGGGCTTCACGACCGTCCAGCTGGGTTGCATAAACAATAAGCCGGCCATTGGGCGAAAAGCTGGGGCTTTCATCTGATGTTGTTTCAGTCAGGACAGTGATTCCACCACTGGCCAGATCCATCAAACTCACTCGAAAAGCGCCGTTAGTGCGGGAAATGTAGGCCATCGAGCGCCCGTCAGGGCTGATGGCTGGCGAGATATTGTAGGTCCCTGCGAATGTCACCCGGTCAGCTGTGCCGCCCGTCGCAGCCATTTTGTAGATCTGAGGGCTTCCCCCACGGTCACTCACAAAATAAATCTCCTTGCCGTCTGGCGAATACGTCGGCTCCGTGTCAATGCTGCCTGACTGCCCAAGACGTCGTGGCTCCCCGCCAGCAGCACTCAGGGCAAATAACTGCGAGCCGCCATCTCGGCTCAGGGTCATGACCAGGGACTGACCGTCGGGTGACCAGGCGGGCGCGCTGTTGGAGCCGCGAAAATTGGCGAGCAGGCGCCGCTTGCCGGAACCCACGTCATGCGTATAGACCACCGGCTTGCGCGACTCAAATGACACATAGGCCAGCTGAGTGCCATCCGGTGACCAGGCCGGCGAAATAATGGGCTCAGCACTGCTTAAGGCTGATTGAGCGTTTTCGCCATCGGCATCGGCGACCCAAAGCTGGTAGCGCGTACCACTGCGAGTGACGTAGGCAATTCGGGTTGAAAAAACGCCTTTCTCCCCGGTCAACTTCTCGTAGACGAAGTCAGAAATTCGATGCGACACCAAGCGCAAGTCTGACTGGTTCACCGCATACTTTTCCCCACCCAGATCTTGGCCCCGTACCGCGTCCCACAAACGAAAGCGCACATCGAAACGGCCATCAATCAGCCTGGTCACGCTACCCGTCAGCAGCGAATCTGCGCCTTTTTGTCGCCAGTTTGTGAAGTCTGGGCGCGACAACTCATCCAAGACCACACCCCCCACAGGGAGTCCGACGAACTGTCCACTGCGCTCCAGATCGGCTTGCACAATGGTTCCCAGCTTTTGAGGCGAACTGTCTTCGCCCCGAAATGGCGCGACTGCGATCGGCAACTGCCGCATGCCTACACCGGTGACGTCTACCTTGAATTGGGCATGAACCGAACCTGTAACCAGGAGCATTAGCCCAGTCAAGACAAGACGTAACAGCTTGTAAAGGTCAAGGATTCGTCGGGGCTTCATGGTCCTGATTCAAGCAATAGAGTGCAAAGTATTTCCCAAAAGCCGCTTGAGCCTGCATGGTACACACAGCGAAGCCCATGGCGCCATCGAGAAAACCAAGGCGAAAAATATAGGCACGCACGAATGCTACCACCCCCGCCAAAGCAGCCCGACTCATGGACGTCGTCTGTCCCATCGCATGACGTTGCCGGGCCCAGGCCTGGCTGTATTGGTCGAGTTTTCGCCAATAGTGAGCCGGCGTCGGGTAACTAAAATGAAGTAGTGGGGCTTGCAAGCTTTTCATTTTACCTTGGCTAAGTACCAGTCGCTCATGAACCATGTCGTCAGTGAACCGAGCAGTGCCTCGTCGGAACAGCCGCAGGACATGGTCTGGCGTCCATCCACAATGGTAAATCCAGCGCCCGCAAAACTGAGTCAGGCGGGGCAGCTTGTAAGCCAGCCCGCCCCCACCCGCCATGGCCTGCTGAATTTGGGCCGCAAGCTCGGGCGTGACCCGCTCGTCGGCATCCAGGGACAATACCCAGTCACAACCGGCAAGCGCCAATGCCCGGTTTTTCTGCGGGCCAAACCCGGGCCAGTCAGGCCTGATGTGCACGACTGCGCCGGCTGCGCGGGCTAGCTCCGCGGTTTGGTCGATGCTGCCTGAATCCAACACCACGATTTCGTCGGCAAATGAAACGCCGGCAAGACAGTCGGCAATATTGCTTGCCTCATTGAGGGTGATGATGATGACGCTGAGTGACACAGGCGGAGTGGCTGGAACGATGAACCGCCCCAAGCATAGCCGAATGAACCTCAGGCCCGATAATCCACCGGTGCTACTCCAAAAACCAACGCTATGACCCAGGCGCTCGCCAAAAATACGAGTGCCTTGTTGCCACGCCTCGCGCGAGTGGGCCGCCATTTCGCTCAGCCCCGGTCCGCATGGGTTGTTGCTGTGGTGGCAACTGTCACCATGTCCATGACCGAACCACTGATTCCCGCCCTGCTGCAGCCGCTGCTGGACCGGGGCTTTCAGCAGCGCAGCCTGGCCGTCTGGATGGTGCCGGTTGCTCTGATTCTTTTGTTTGGCGTTCGTGGCTTAGCAGGCTTCATTGCACAAGTCGCGCTGGCAAAACTGACCACCCAGGGCCTTCTGGTGCTCAGAACTGCCATGTTCGAGCGGCTTCAGCGGGCACAGCTCAGCCTATTTTCACAACAGTCGTCCAGCGCGTTGGCCAACACCATCGTGTACGAGGTACAAACCGGCTCGACCTTGCTGGTGAGTGCGCTGATGACGCTAACCAGGGACAGTGTCACCCTGCTGGCGCTGCTGACTTACCTGATGATTCTGAACTGGAAGCTCACCCTGATCGTGGCGGCACTGTTTCCCGCTGTGGCGGTGGTGATGCGCACGCTGTCCAAGCGCTTGTACCGTCTGACCAAGAGTAGCCAGGCGGCTACCGACAAACTGGCTTATGTGGTTGAAGAGAATGTATTGGCTCACCGAGATGTGCGGGTACAGGGTGCGCAGCGGGCTCAGGCGGATCGCTTTTTCTTACTGGCCGACGGGCTGCGCCGGCTATCCATGAAATCAACAGCGGCTGGCTCGGCCATGACACCGCTAACCCAGATGCTGGCTGCCGTAGCGCTGTCTTCGGTCATCAGCGTAGCGCTGCTACAGAGCGCCGACCAGACCACCTCGGTGGGCGGTTTCGTGGCATTTGTCACAGCCATGCTGATGCTGGTCGCACCGCTCAAGCACTTATCCGAATTGGCGAGCCCGATCACTCGAGGGCTGGTGGCCATTGAGCGCGGCCTTGATTTGCTTGAAACGATCCCGGTAGAGTCTGGCGGCAGCTTTGACCCAGTCCGGGCGAATGGGCATATCCGCTTTAATGACGTCTCAGTCCGCTTCCATGAAGATGGACTACCAGCGCTCGCGTACCTCAACCTGACAATACAGCCTGGTGAAACAGTGGCTCTAGTGGGACCCTCTGGTGCGGGCAAGACCACCCTGGTGAATCTGCTGCCCCGGTTTGTCGAACTCACGACCGGCGTCCTTGAAATTGATGGCAAAGATGTGCGGCAATGGGACATCGAGTCGCTACGCCGACAGTTCGCGCTGGTCAGCCAGCATGTGGTGATGCTCAGCGGCAGCATTGCCGACAACGTTGCATTAGGGCAAGGCATGGATCGCGCCCGGGTGCTGGATTGCCTGGCTGCCGCCAATCTCGCGGGCTTTATAGCTGCCCTTCCAGCAGGCGTTGATACCGAAGTCGGACACAACGCAATGCAATTGTCTGGCGGACAACGCCAACGGCTGGCCATCGCCCGCGCGTTGTACAAGAATGCCCCTATCCTCATCCTTGACGAGGCCACGTCGGCACTGGACGCAGAGTCCGAGCGAGCCGTGCAGGACGCTTTGGAGCGACTGATGCAGCATCGGACCACACTGGTCATTGCACACCGCCTCTCGACAGTGCAACACGCCAACCGCATCGTGGTCTTGGACGCCGGCCTGATTGTCGAGACAGGGACCCACACAGAACTCATGCAACAGGACGGCCACTATGCGCGACTGTTCCGGGCAGGATCCCACGAACAAAAAGGGCCGGCCAACCTCGTTTAATGCGGCGCTTTAGCCATTAAGTGCCGAATTGACACACCGCCCACTGAGTCTAGACTGGCCATGAAAACCAACCTCGCCATACTGACCCGCAATTTTTCCAAAATTGGCGGGGGAGCCGAAAGTTTGGCTGTTTCACTGGCAACAGCCATGCTTGGCGAATGCAATATCACCGTTGTCTCGCAAGATTTTGACCAATCGACGGCAGTTTTCAAGCATATTCGGGTCCCCAAGTTAGCCGTGCGTAGCCGCTGGCTCAACCAACTTTGGTTTAGCTGGTACACCAAGCGTGTGACCAGACATGGCTTTGACGTTGTTCACTCTTATGAGAACCTGACGCACGGTGATGTGCAGACGGTCAGCGTCAAAACGGTTCACGCCAGCCTGAAGCAAAAAGGCATGAGTTCATGGCGCATCGCCTTAAGTCCCAGATTGCTGGCCTACCTGTGGTTAGAAAAGAAACGCTTGTACACCGCCGGCCACCACAGCGTTTTTGTGTCCCAGTTTGTTCATGACGAAACGAGGGAGGTCATGCCATTGTTACCGGCAAGCAGCGTGGTGCCGCCTGGAGTCGACATTCCTGAGCGGCAGTTGACCTTAACGGAAAAAAGGACTGCGCGGGAGACGCTGGGCTTGAACCCTTCCATCATGACGGTCGGGTTCGTCGGGCATGATTTTAAAAAGAAGGGCTTAGGTACCCTGCTGAAGGCCGCAGCCCGGCTCCCCTTTGACATCCAAGTCATCGTTGTCGGAAAGCCGGCACAGGCAAACCAATACACCGATCTTGTGAACTTATTAGGACCGGGTAAAACATGCCGTTTCATGGGCGTGGTCAGTGACATGCCAACTGCGTATGCGGCCATGGATTGTCTGGCGCACCCGACCACCCAAGATGTGTTCCCTATGGTTCTTCTGGAAGCTATGGCAAAACACGTACCCGTCATCACCACCACGGAGCCTTACAACAACATGGGCAGTTTGTTGGTGCACCATGGTGATGCAATTTTGTTGCCGACGCCTGACGATGTTCAAGGTATGGTGGCCGGTCTGAGCGATGTTTTCCTCAACACCGATTTGCGTCTGAAACTGGCAGAAAACGGATTTCTATTCGCCAATAAATACAGTTGGGATGTTGCCAAGTTTAAATATTACGAGGTTTACCGAAAGGTGACCAAGAATGATAAGAGTCCAGCTCCCCGGTAACTTTTCTTCGTGGGTTCCTGACAAATAACAGGATCAAACCGATCGGTTCCTCTAAGCATGGGCCCGGCTTGCCCTCAGCACCGACAGTTCCTCGACGAAATTCTCAAGAATGTAGTCCTCAATGCGAATAAAGCTTCCATCCCAGTATTCCCGGAGCCTTGTTGTATCGGCGCGAGAATACTCTGCTTCCCGGCTTTGGCCGGGTTGAATAAGGAGCTCCGGAAATCTCGCAGCCACCATTTCAACCAGCTTTGAAATTTTTGTGGCTACTCCGGTCCCGATATTCATGTGCGTGTGTTTGATGCCCAGCGTGGCTAAATTGAGCACGATAGCAGCAACGTCTCGCACATGAATAAAGTCTCGCTGCATTCGCCCGTCGTTGTTGAGTGTGAAGACAGATCCACTTGTCAAAGCGTTTTTGAGTTTGCTGAAAATGGAGAACCTGTCTCTCCCTCCATAGGTATTGAAGACCCTCAGGATCTGGTATTCAATGCCATTGGCCTCACAAAATTGAGCGACAAGTTTTTCGTTCAAATGCTTGCTGATCCCATTGATCGTGATCGGACAGCACAGGCTGTCCTCCCCAGTGCGCATATCTTCGCCATAAACCGCACAACTGCTCATGAATACGAGACGTTTGACGCGTTGGCGACGAGCAGATTCCAGCAAGGTGGCCGTTGACATCACATTTGAGTCAAGCAGGCGGTAAGGCTCCAAACTGGCAGAAGTGCGAAGGTCACTGGCAGCATGGACAACGACCTCCGAGGATGCCATTTTCTCATCAAGTTCGCCCCAATCGCCGCGACCCACCGTGGTCACCCTTCCCGCGTTTTTTTGCAAGACCTGTTTGCAAAACTCCGAACCAAAGTTACCGTCGGCGCCTGTCAGCAATATATTCATTTTGGCTTACCGATTGAATTAAGGTGTATTTTAAAAATCTAATTGAACTGACAATCTAGGCGCTAGACAAACCAGGGCCCCGTCGATCTTCATACCGGCTCAAACACTTCAGCGCGAGGTGGATGCAGGTTGTAGTGCGGCTGATCAACACCCGGGGCAGGGTCAACAGATCGCCGTTACTGCAACTGTTTACCCGGCCCCGAACCGTGGTGGTGGCCGTGTCGTAGCCCGCCTCTCGAGCGCAGCTGACCGCCCCTTGATCAAACCCGCCGTAGGGGTAGCAGAAATTCCGTACGCCACCGGGCTGGCGCACCAAGGCCTCCAGCACCAGGCGGGCATCGGCTATCTCGTGCCGCTGCTGGGCCAAGTCCAATTTTGGCAGGTCCTGGTGCGTCAGGGTGTGCGAGCCAATCTCCTGGCCGGCGTCGACCCAGGCCTGCATTTGCGCTGCTGTCATCAGGGGCACCTGCGGCACGCCACGCTCTCGGTCCCAGTCGTTGCACTGGCCCACCCGGTCTGCCACCACGTAGCAGGTTGACGAAAAACCAAAACGCTGGAGCACGGGCAAGGCGCAGCGCAGGTTGTTTTCGTAGCCATCGTCAAAGGTGATCCCAAAGACACGGCCTTTTTTTTGTCCGGTCAGATAAGGCAACAAATGTTGCATCGACATCCCGGTAAAGCCCAGGGCGCGCAGCATGGCCATCTGCCGAGCGAATGCGGCGGGCGACACCACCAGCCCACGCATGGGCGTGCCCTTGGGCGGCGGCGCATCCACCTGGTGGTACATCAAAATCGGAATTGGGGCTGTCATGAGCAAGGCCGCATCTTTCAAATCAGCACGATATCGTATTGCTCCTGCCCCATGGCGGTCTCGCTCTGCAAGGAAACAGGCTTGCCAATGAACTCGCTCAGCCCCGCCAGATGCTGGCTTTCCTCATCCAGAAACAACTCGATCACCTTGGGTGACGCTACCACTCGA
>RFWA01000860.1 GCA_009922295.1 Betaproteobacteria bacterium | reverse complement strand
GCAGCCCAGGCACTCAGCAGACCCGCCACTGCCAGTGGCACGCAGACCGCGTTGTACAGGGCCGCCCAGGCGAGGTTCTGTCGGACGATGCGCACCGTGCGCCGCGCCAGCAGCACGGCCTGCGCCACGGCGCCCAGTTGCCCCCCGGGCACCACGAAATCGGCCTTGGCTTGCGCCAGTGGAACCGCTTGTCCAAAAGCGAATGACACTTGGGCGCCGGCCAGTACCGGGCCATCATTCAGACCATCACCGACCATCGCCACACGGCGGCCGGCCTGCTGGGCCCGCTGCAGAAAATCGAGCTTGTTTTGCGGCGTGCAGGCTCCGGCATATGCCGTGATCCCCAGTGCCTGGGCCACCCGCGCCACGGTTTCTGGACGGTCACCTGACAGGAGGTGAACCGAAATTCCTGCCGCCTGCAAGGACTGGACAGTGGCAAGGGCATCGGGTCGCAGGTCCTCCTGCAGGTCGAAGGTGGCTAGCCAGCCCTGTGCATCCGCCAAAAACACCTGCATCAAGTCGCTCACTGGCTGCACCAAGCGACAAAAGACTGCTGAGCCCAGCCGCATTTCCATCGCCTCGCGCCCGTCAGGTCCCAATCCCACCTGGGCCAGGACGCCGCCGCCGGGCGTTTCTGTGACGCTCGATGCCAGCCAGTCGGTTTGACTTGTCGGAGTCTGCTGGCTGGTGAATGCCGCCACCAAGGCGCGGGACACCGGGTGCAGCGAATGCCGAGCCAGCGCCGGTGAGCGTGCCGGTCTTGTCGAACATGACCGTGTCCACCTTGGCCAGCGCCTCAAAGGCGTCGAGCCTGCGCACCAGAACCCCGCGCCGCGCCAAGGCACCAGCGGCCGCCAGCATGGCCGCCGGTGTCGCGAGCGACAGCGCACAGGGACAGGTCACCACCAGCACCGCCACAGCCACCATCAGCGCGTGGCCCGGGTCCTGCCGCCACCAATAAGCGCAGGCCAAAGCAGCAGCAAGCAGTACCGACAGCAAAAATGGCCGTGCCATGCGGTCAGCCAGCCGGGCCAACCTGGGCCGGCTGGCCGAGACGCTCTCCATCAAGGCGACGATACGG
>RFWA01000859.1 GCA_009922295.1 Betaproteobacteria bacterium | reverse complement strand
TCGGCCCGGTAACAGGCCCTGCTGCAGCAGGTTTTCATTGAACCGGGTCCGCTGCGTCAGATGGTAGTCCAGTACGCCATGTTGCACAAAGGTGCCGCGACCCGCTTCGATGCGAACCAACCCCTCCAACTGCAGGGCGGCGACGGCCTGGCGCAGGGTGTGCCGATTGACACCGAAACGCGCCGCTAGCTCTATCTCCCCCGGGATGCGGCCACTGTCGGCATAGCACCGGTCCTGGATCTCGGTCTTCAGGGTGGTGGCGATCTGCCGCCAGACCGATACGCCGCGCCGGCGACCCTGCAGCGAGGGTCGAAATTGTTCAACCGTCATAAATCTTTCATGTTGTCGCGGTGCACTAGGGCATTGGCGCAATACGGCGGTAGGCCATGCCAAGCAATTTACCCACTGATCTAGACATCTGTATGACAACTGAGTTACCCGCCCACCCGCAAGCCGACAGACCGGCCTGGTTGGCCGTGCTGGCCCGCGCCAGTCAAGAAGACCTCGCGGCCTGTTTGCCAACGCTTGGCCCCTTGCCCGAGGTCCATACCATCAGACCGCCTGAGGTGGGCATGATGATGGTGCGCGGGCGTATTGGCGGCACCGGTGACCCGTTCAACCTCGGAGAGGCCAGTGTGGTTCGGTGTGCCGTCAGGGTGGGGGAGGGGCCCCTAGGTGTCTCCTGCACGCTTGGGCGGGACAAGCCTCGCGCCAGACTGGCCGCCCTGTTCGACGCCCTGTTGCAGGACCCGCAGCAACATGACCACCTGCAGCAGACCCTGATCGAACCCCTGGCGCAGGCGCAACGACAACAGCGCCAGTCCCGCCAGCAACAGGCGGCTGACTCCAAGGTTGAGTTCTTCACTCTGGTGCGGGGCGAATCATGAACCAGCGCCATCTCGCCGGTGGATTGGCTGATGGTGTGCATGACAGCCAGAACACCTTTCGCGCCCTGCTTGACGCCATGGCCCGCCCGGGCCAGGCGCGCAGACTGGGACCCGCTTTACCTGGTGTTGCACTGGGCGGCGCCATGGCCCGGCTCTTGCTGAGTTTGGCCGACGATGAAACCGCGGTCTGGTGG
>RFWA01000858.1 GCA_009922295.1 Betaproteobacteria bacterium | reverse complement strand
GGCAATTATTTGTCGGGTGCGATCTGGCCACCGGTCATGCAGCACTTCATCGAGACAGTGGGATGGCGACAGGCCTATATGGGCGTGGGTGTGGTGTGCGCGGTTTGCATGCTGGCCTTAGCGCCGCTGCTGCGCCGCAGGCCGCCGTTGCAGGCGCTGGCCCCGGTCGCTTCCGGTACGGCCGTGCAGGCCCAAGCCTCTTTTGGCTTGTCGCCCACGCATGCCACGGCCTTGCTGTGCGTGGCCGGTTTGAGCTGCTGCGTGGCCATGTCCATGCCGCAAGTGCATATCGTGGCCTATTGCACCGACCTGGGCTTTGGCGCCGCGCGCGGGGCCGAGATGCTCTCACTCATGCTCACTTGCGGCATCGTCAGCCGCCTGGTCTCGGGGGTCATTTGCGATCGCATCGGGCCGGTGCGTACGCTGCTGCTGGGCTCGGTTTTGCAGGCTACGGCGTTGTTGCTGTTTTTGCCCTTTGACGGGCTGGTTTCGCTGTACGTGGTCTCGGCCATGTTTGGGCTGTTTCAGGGGGGCATCGTGCCCTCCTACACCTTGATCGTGCGCGAGAACTTCCTACCGGCCAACCTGGGCGCGCGCGTGGGCACGGTCATCATGTTCACCATGATCGGCATGGCGCTGGGCGGCTGGATGTCAGGCAAGGTGTTTGACCTGACCGGCTCCTACCACGCCGCATTTTTAAACGGCGTGGCCTGGAATGTGCTTAATATGGCGATTGTATTCTTTTTGCTACGCCGCCAGCACCAGCGCGCAACTGGTAAATCTGTGTAATTCGCTGTTTCACAGGCCTTGGCGCCAACTGGCGCTCGTAGAATTCGCCTAGGATTTTTAAGGTTTCTGCCGGGCCCACCGCGCAGCCCTTGGTTTGCATTAGGAAACACATGCGGCACTCATTTTTCACATTAGCCCTGGCCAGCGTCATCTGCGCGTCAAGCCTGGCCATCGAAGTCGGGCAAAGCGCCCCCGAGATTCAACTGCCCGGACGAACCGGCGCCATCAAACTGAGCGAGCTCAAAGGCAAAGCGGTTTATCTGGACTTTTGGGCATCGTGGTGCGGCCCCTG
>RFWA01000857.1 GCA_009922295.1 Betaproteobacteria bacterium | reverse complement strand
AGATAGGTATCACCGCGTTTGCTGATACTCAGCAGGTTCTGTTTGCCACCACTGGAGTGCTGTTTGGGCACTAGGCCCAGCCAGGCGGCAACCTGACGGCCACCGTCAAAGTTCTTCGCATCCCCCAGTGAAGCCACCAGCGCGCTGGCGGTGATGGGGCCAATGCCTGGGACTTGTGCCAACTTGCTACTAGCATCACTTTGGCGATGCCATTTCACGATCTGCGACTCCAGTTCATCGACCTGCCGGTCGAGCTCCTTCAAATGGTCCAGCAATCGCTGCACCAGAAGCCGAAATGAACCTGGCAATTCGTTGCTGGCATCTTCAATAAGTTCAGGCACACGCGACGCGATGTAGCCAATTCCCTGTGGAACGATTAGGCCAAACTCCGACAACAAACCGCGAATCTGGTTAGCCTGGGCCGTGCGTGCCTTCACAAAGCCCTGACGGACCCGATGCAGCGACAAAACCGCCTGCTGCTCGATGTTCTTGATCGGCACAAAGCGCATATTGGGTCGGGCCACCGCTTCGCATATTGCCTCAGCATCGGCGGCATCGTTTTTGTTGGTCTTGACGTAGGGCTTGACGAATTGAGGCGCCATTAACTTGACGGTGTGACCAAAACCTTGCAGTTTTCGAGCCCAGTGATGTGCACTTCCACAGGCTTCCATGCCAATCAGGCAAGCAGGCAGATTTACGAAGAACTCGGCCACCTGGTCGCGCCGGATCTGCTTCTTAATGACGGTCTTGCCAAACTCATTGACTCCGTGCAGTTGAAACACATTTTTTGCCAGATCGATGCCTACTGTAGTAATCTTCATGTCGGACGCTCCTGTCTGTTCAAGTGGGTTGGTAAACACCTCCACTTTGGCACATTACGATGCCGCCTAGGTGGGGGCGTCCATCCCATTGGTCGTGGCCGGGAATGACGGGATCTTAGGCAGTGATGACGCTCAAGCCGCCCAGGTAAGGCTGTAGCGCCGGCGGCACGCTGATGGAACCGTCGGCGTTCTGGTAGTTCTCCAGCACCGCCACCAGAGTGCGGCCCACGGCCAGGCCGGAGCCGTTGAGGGTGTGTACCAGC
>RFWA01000856.1 GCA_009922295.1 Betaproteobacteria bacterium | reverse complement strand
CAGGGCGTGCTGGCCCTGCTGCGCTAAGCCAGGCGCTGTGTAAAGGCGTCAACGGGCTTATGGCCTGTTGCCGCCTTTTTGTGTTTACCGAACGGCTGGCCAGTCTGGCTGCCAAAGCCCCGCTTTTCGGGGCTTTGGCGCTCGGCCCATGCGCCAGAATGGCCGGGTTGATTACAGGAGGGTGCGCATGGCAACCATTTCATCGGTGGGCATTGGCAGCGGGCTGGATTCGTCGGGCATCATCAGCAAGTTGGTGGCGCTGGAGAAGGCGCCACTCACCGGTTTGGCCACCAAGGCCACCAAGCTGCAAACCCAGATATCGGTGTTTGGCGCCGTGCAGTCCCAGGTGGCTGCCCTCTCCGATGTGGCTGCCCGCATCGCCTTGCCCAGTGCCTGGACGGCCCGCACGGCCTCGTCGTCGGCCCCCACGTCAGCCACCATCACAGCCACCAGCACCGCCGATGCCACTTCGTTCACGCTCGATGTGGATCAGCTGGCCAAGCAGCAGTCGGTGTCGTCGCCCACGCTGACAGCCGGCGCCATGCCGGGTGCTGGCACGCTCAAGATTCGCCTGGGCGCCTGGAACACTGCGGGCACCACTTTCACCAACGCCGCCACCACGCTTGCGGGTACTGCTGTGACCGGCTATGCCACGGCGCTGGCGGATGGCGACATCACCATCAATGGCACGTCCATCGGCGCCATTTCTGCAACGACCACGCCAGCAACCCGAGGCCAACAGGTCAGCGCGGCCATCAATGCGGTGAGTGGCACCACTGGCGTGACGGCCACCTACGACACCAGCACTGGCGCCGTGGCCCTGTCGTCGGCCAGCGGCAATGACATTGTGCTGGCCACCACGACAGCGGCCAAATCAACCGTGACGGGTCTGGGGGCAAGCGGCACGGTCTCGGGTGATGTCAGCGTCACCGTCACCGCCACCGACACTGTGGCCACCATCGCGGCCAAAATCAATACGGCGGGTGCCGGCGTGCTGGCCACCGCCTTCAACGACGGCACCAATGACAGGCTGCTGCTGCGCAGCAAAAGCACGGGCACCACAGCGGGCTTTCGCATCCAGTCGGATGTCGC
>RFWA01000855.1 GCA_009922295.1 Betaproteobacteria bacterium | reverse complement strand
GTGCTGGCACTGGCCCCTGTGACTCGCAGCGAAGCGGGCGGCATGCTTAGCCGCCTCAAAGGGCGAAAAGCGCTGGATGGTTTTCGCGGCATGGCGCCGGTGGATCAACATGCGCTAGCCGATGTCATCGCCCGGCTATCGGAATTCGCCGAGGATCAGCGTGACCTGGTCAGCGAGTTTGACGTCAATCCCTTGATCTGTGACGGCGACCGCGTGCTTGCCGTGGATGCACTGATAGTGCGGCGCAGTTGAGCGGGTCACCCAGAAGCACAGACAATGAGGAGCGAACGATGGCTGTACTGACCGAGGAGCAGCAAATGCTGCGCGAGGCGGCCAAGGACTGGGTGACAAGAAGATCGCCCATCCGCGTCTTGCGCAACCTACGTGACCGGGGCGCCGAGCTGGGTTACGAACCGGCGGTTTGGACTGAGATGGCTGCAATGGGCTGGGCCGGCACGATCGTTCCTGAAGAGTACGGCGGCTCCAACCTGGGATGCATGGATCTGGCGCTGGTGCTCGAAGAGCTCGGCCGAACGCTGACGGCCTCGCCGCTCATCGCATCCGGCCTTGCCGGCGCATCGGCGTTGGTGATAGGTGGCAGTGCCGGGCAGAACGAAGCGTGGCTGCCAAGGGTAGCGGGCGGGACGGCCATCGTCACGCTCGCTGTTGACGAGCACCGGCACCACAGCCCGCAAAGGGTGGAGACTGAAGTCGTCAACGGCAGATTATCCGGCGAGAAGGTCTTCGTGATCGAAGGCATGGCGGCCCACCTTTTCGTGGTTTCCGCCCGTTCCGCTGGCACGCTGGAGTTGTATCTCGTGCGTGCAGATGCAGGGGGGGTATCGCGCCAGCGGCTCTCTTTGGCGGACAGCCGGGGCGCTGCAAAACTGACTTTCAAGGATGTCGTTGTGAGCGATGCCGACCGGCTATTGGGCGGCGGCGCGCTGCTTGACAAGGTCCTGGACCGGGCACGGGCGGGGATTTCCGCCGAAATGCTGGGCTCCGCGTGCCAGGCCTTCGAAATGACGCTGGACTACCTGAAAACCCGCGTGCAATTCGATCAGCCCATTGGCAGCTTCCAGGCCTTGCAGCACCG
>RFWA01000854.1 GCA_009922295.1 Betaproteobacteria bacterium | reverse complement strand
ACTGTGGCGCGCAAGCTCAAACACAAAGACAGCGAACGTTTTATTCGGGTCGAATGGTCAGACGAACTGGCCAGAACCTTTGAGACCGGCCTGCTGGTCACGGTGACCAACGGCAAGGGGGTATTGGCCCGTGTCGCCAGCGCACTGGCCGGTGCAGAGGTTGACATCACCCACATAGATATGGGCGACGAAGCTGGCAACGACACGCCAGACCTGCGCTTTGTGGTGGCCGTGCGTGACCGCAACCACCTTGAAACTGCGCTGCGCAACCTGCGTCGCACCCCATCGGTGTTAAAAGCGCAGCGGGCCCGTATCGCCACCCAGCTCAGCGCAGAACCGGCGCGGGATAGTGAACGCTGAGCACTTCGATCTCTACCTTGCCTGCCGGCGTCAACAGCTGCAACACATCGCCCGCACGGGCTTTGAGCAGGGTGCGTGCGATCGGCGACACCCAGCTCACTTCGCTACGGGCGCTGTCGGACTCGTCAATCCCCAAAATCGTCACGGTGCGCTCGGCGCCGGCCTCGTCGGCATAGCAAACGGTAGCGCCAAAAAACACCTGTTCGCTGCCGTGGTGCAGCGCCGGGTCGGTGATCTCCATGATCTCCAGCCGCTTGGTCAGAAAACGGATGCGCCGGTCAATCTCGCGCAGGCGCTTCTTGCCGTAGATGTAGTCACCGTTCTCGGAGCGGTCGCCATTGCTGGCCGCCCAGTGAACAATGTCCACCACCTTGGGCCGCTCGTTGTCGATCAGATCAAGCAATTCGGCCCGAATGCGCGCATGCCCGGCCGGGGTGATGTAGTTCTTGCCGCTGACTGGCAGCGCAGGCAACTGCAGGTCGTCGTCGTCCGCGTCGTCGGATTCTTTGGTGAAGGCTTTATTCATAACGGACTGGCGGTGTCAATGGACAGGGGGAGCCATATTGGATCCCATAACTCAACAGACCGCGCGTGCAGCGGGCCAAGGCCACAAATAAAAACCCGCTCTGCAATGAAGTAGGCGGGTTTTGAGGGGTCTTGACACTGTGTGAAACAGTGAAATGGTGCCGATTATCGGATTCGAACTGATGACCTACCGCTTACAAGGCGGTTGCTCT
>RFWA01000853.1 GCA_009922295.1 Betaproteobacteria bacterium | reverse complement strand
GTCCCATTCGATCGGAAGTGCATCCAAGGCGGTCTTGGCATGCCACCAGGTGTCAGCCACGACAGCGACAGCGCTGTCATTGACACGGACGACTTTTTTGACGCCATTGCGACCGGCGATGGCTGCGGCATCGAAGCTTTTGAGCTTGCCTCCAAACACCGGGCAATCCTTGATTGCGGCGTTTAACATGCCAGGCAGCTTCAGGTCGATGCCGTACATCTGCGCGCCGGTGGTTTTGTCGACCGTATCAAGGCGAGCTAACCGCTTACCTGCAAGTTTCCAATCAGCTGGGTTTTTAAGGGTGACGCTGGCCGGTTGCGTCAGTTTCCCTGCCGCCGCTGCCACCTTGCCGTAGGTCGTGGTCCGCCCGCTCGGCACGTGGGTGATGACACTGTTGGCTGCCCGGCAGTCCGCCGCCGCAACCTGCCACTCATTAGCCGCCGCTTGAATCAGCATCGTGCGTGCAATGGCACCACCCTTGCGTACATAATCCTGCGAGTCCCGGATGCCCCGGCTGCCGCCTGTGCTGAAATTGCCCCAAACCCGATTTCGGGCCAGGCTCTGCCCTGGCGTTGGGTACTCGGTGGTGACTTTGGCCCAATCACATTCGAGTTCTTCTGCGACGAGTTGGGCCAAGCCAGTCAGGGTGCCCTGACCCATCTCCGAGCGGGCAATTCGGATCACCACGCTGTCGTCAGGACGTACCACTACCCAGGCATTCACCTCGGCAGATCCTGCAGTTTGCGCTGCCGCATCAAGCGACCAGGGCGCCGAGATGGCCACGACAAGGCCTGTTCCCATGGCAGCCGACTGGCCTAAAAATTGCCGGCGAGAAACACCGGTTGTACGACTGGCTTTAGTTTCCTTGATCATGTGGTGCTCCCATCGGTGTGCTGAATCGACAGACCGGCTACTTTGGTGTTGCCACCCTTGGCGACGACCTTGATGGCGGCCCGAATGCGGTTGTAAGTGCCGCACCGACAGATGTTGGTGATGGCAGCGTCAATGTCTGCGTCGGTTGGGTCAGGCTTTTCCTTTAGCAGCGCCACCGTAGCCATGATCATGCCGCTTTGGCAAAAGCCGCATTGCGGCACATCCAGGGCGGCCCA
>RFWA01000852.1 GCA_009922295.1 Betaproteobacteria bacterium | reverse complement strand
GATTTTCCAGGCCCGGTCCACGCACTCACTGATGCGGGTGCCGTCGGTGATGCTGATGCTGTGCTTGGTCAGCGGCGCAGCAATCGCCACGTCGTCAATCTCTTTGAAGCCGCCCGCACCACGCCGTTTGAGGGTGCTGGAGCCGGTGACAAAAATCACCGGTGAGCGTTCGCCCCAGGCTTCCATCATCGCGGGCACCGCGTTGGCAAAGCCCTCCGGCCCGACCAGGCAGACCGCCGGTTGACGGGTGATGCGCGTGTGGGCGTCGGCCAGGTGACCGGCCACCTGCTCGTGTGGGCAGTTGATCACCCGCGTGCCGCAGTCCATGAAGCCTTCCAGCGCCGGGTTGCAAAAGCCGCCGGCCAGGGTGAACACATGCTCCACGCCTTTCTCTACCAGCGCTCGGGCCAACAGGGCGCCGCCGCGCAGTTTGGGGGGTGTTGTCTCGTTCATGGCATCTCCGTCTGTTGGTTCAAAAATCGTTCGGCACCAGATGACTGGCGCGTATGTCACTCAAATCGGCCAGACCCAGCTGAGCCATGGCCACGCCCAGTTCAGTCACCAGGGCATCAAGAAGGCTGGCCAAGCCGCGTCCGCCGTCTGCACCCAATGCGTACAGCAGGGGGCGGCCCAGCATCACCAGGTCTGCGCCGCAGGCCATGGCTTTGAGGATGTCTTCGCCTGAGCGCACGCCGCTGTCAAAGACCAGCGGGTAGTCGGGCCCCACGGCCGCGCGCACCCTGGCCAGGGCAGCGATGGCCGACGGCGCGCTGTCCAACTGGCGCCCACCGTGGTTGGAGACGTAAATCGCATCGGCGCCGGCGGCCTGTATGCGTTGCGCGTCATCGGGCGACAGTACCCCCTTGACGATGAGCTGGCCATCCCAGCGCTGCCTGAGCTCGTCGAGAAAAGCCCAGTTGGCGCCGGCGCGACTGGCGTGGCGGTCAAAGCCCTTGCCGCCAGGGGCATTGTCAAAATTGGCCGGGCGCGGCATGCCATGCAACAGACTGGCGATCGACCAATGCGGATGCAGCGCGAAGTCGATGAATTGACGCGGTCCGATGTGAAACGGCATGGTGAAGCCGTTGCGTACGTCGCGTGGCCGCGGG
>RFWA01000851.1 GCA_009922295.1 Betaproteobacteria bacterium | reverse complement strand
TTCTTGATTTTTGTTAGCGCCGCACACCCAGTCCATGCGGGCGTAGGTGTAGGCGCCGTTTAAGCTGGGTGATTGAGGGAATTTTTGCTCTATAGCGCCTATGGCAGGCGCCAATTTGCAGGCGGCGCCCAATGTCTCCCAATTGAATTTGATTTGCAAACCTTGATCGGTGTATGCCGTTTGTGAGGCCAACCAAAACTGCGTGCCTCCCACGGCCATCTGCCACACCCCAGAGGCCTTACCCGCCCTCATGGGCAAGCTGTATTTGAGGGATCCCTCTGCTGTGCGGTTGTTACCCCCAACGCTTGCAGCCCCCGCTTTGCTGTTGAGGGCTGCATTCACTGACAACTCCTGCGGGCCCTCACCCCTCAATGTGCCTTGCACTGCCAAAGAGGACTTGAAGGCGTCCCCCGCCACGGGCTTGGCATTGTCTGAAAGCCCCAACGTAACGGGGCCGTTTGAGAGGTAAAGGGTAAGGCCTTCGGTGTAGGTGGCACTGTTGAGGTTGCTTTCGTAGCCATACGCTGTCTGGGCCATGGCATTCCAACTCCAGACTGGTTGCGCTTGCGCTTGCTGCGCCTTAGAAAGCTGGACTTTAAGCTCGGGCTGAATGTCGGGTCTTTGAAGTACTTCGTTCAATATGGCTCTGGCAGAGCCTTTTAAGCCAATTTCCGCCAGAGCTTGGGCGTAATCTAGCTGGGCACCGGGCAGATCGGGGTTAATGAGCAGGGCTTTTTCTAACGAAACTGCGGCTGCCTCGGTTTGTCCTAGCGCCAGCAACTTGGCACCCAGATAGGCGTGAAAAAAAGCGTTGTCTTCGCAGGCATCGGCCCACTGCGCCAGTTGCCTCACTGGCGCTTGTGTCCATTGGGCGGCAGACGGACATTGAAGTGGTGCTGAGCCGGAAGGTGCCGCAGGCTGAGGCGCGCTTTGCGCAAAGGCTGGCATTGCGAACAGGCCAAAAGAGAGGCCAACACATACCAACAAGAGCTCAGAAAGGGAGAAACACTTCACGACGCGCGCCAAGTTGCCAGATTGACTGATCTGCACAGAAAAATAAATGGGAGGATGGGTTTGAATTAGCCGATCATACTGGCTTCGGAGGCGAA
>RFWA01000086.1 GCA_009922295.1 Betaproteobacteria bacterium | reverse complement strand
CAAATTGCCGGCCACCCTGAGGAACGATAGCCTCCTCAGGCACCACCAAGGCTGCTTCATTCACCGAGAACACAGCGGTCACGCGCGCGAACATACCAGGCCGCAACGGTGCTGGGCCACCCTCAGGCGCAGTCCGTGCTGACGCAACAGCGGCCGTTGCAGGCCGAGCGCTTGGGGTAATCGGATCCGGCGGACAACCCAGCGCCTCATAGGGGCCGGCTGCACGTGACGCAGCGCCAGACTCTGGCACTGCATTCGGACGGGTCGCAGCCGGGCGTGCTGGTCGTGCCTTCGGGGCCGAGGCTGCCGCTGAAGCTGCGGCGGCCGGTCTTCCAGCACCGCCACTGCCGACGGCTCCAGGTGGGTTGGCTGCCTCACCCATATTGTTGGGCAGCACAGCTCGGACACCCACCGAGCGGCCATTGGCGTCCAGCAAAGGGTCAAGCGCTTCGATGCGGGCCTTGAATTTACGCCCTGGTACTGCATCGAGCAGCAGCTCGACAGGCTGCTGAAGCTTTATTTTTCCTTGAAAACGCTCAGGCAAGCGGAAGTCCACATACATGCTGCTGGTGTCTTCCAGGTTAACAAGGTCGGCCCCATCTTTGACAAAATCACCCAAGTTGATGTTTCGGATCCCCAAGGTGCCGTCAAAGGGCGCCAGCAGGACCATGCGCGACAACCGGGCACATGACAGGCCCAATTGGGCTTCTGCCACCTGCAAACTGGCGGCACTCTCATCCAGCACCCGCTTGGCCACGAAATTTTGGGCCACCAACTCTTCATTGCGCTTCAAATTAGCTTTGGCAATCGAGACCTGAGCCAGCGCTTGGCGCAAGTCTGCGCGTTGCAATGCATCATCGAGCTGAACAAGCATCTGCCCTTTGCGCACCCTGGCGCCATCGGCAAACCCCAATTCTTTGATTCGGCCCGCTATTTCAGGGCGAAGCATCACGCTCTGGCGGGATCGAAGGGTCCCCACCGCCTGTGCATCATCGCGCAGCGACATGGTCTCGACCTTGGCCACCTCCACCCCAGCCGCACGTGGCACAGCCGGGCCAGATGCGGGAATTGCTGGAGCACCGGCCGGCGCTGCCCCCGAGCCGGCAACCATTTCCTTAGGCCCTGTGGGCTTGGACTGGTACCACCAAGCAGCGCCTGAGACAGCGGCAATGCCAAGAATGGCGACCAGGGGGTAGATTATTTTTTTGGCCATGAGCTTGCTGTTTCAACAAAATTTCAAATGTGCCAGTGGCGCCACGCCGATTGGCAGAACCGCAAATGTAGCAGCCCTTGCGCTAAATCAATGCCAGACCCCGCGATAAAGCACATCCTTTACACAAGAAACTGATGCTGACCTAAAAGATCAGGCTGAATTTCGCTTGAGTTTCAGCGTGCCTGTAGCGCCTGAGCCACGCCACGATTGGCCAAGGCATCGGCACGCTCATTACCTGGGTCACCGTTGTGACCCCTGACCCAGCGCCATTCGATCGCATGGCCAGCGCCATTGACCAAGGCATCCAGACGCTGCCAGAGGTCAACATTTTTGACCGGCTGCTTGGCTGCGGTCTTCCATCCCCTGGCCTTCCACCCTGGAAGCCATTCTGTCATGCCCTTGAGCACATACTGACTGTCGACGTGCAAGATCACCTGGCAGGGTCGCTTCAAGGCCGTCAGCGCTTCGATCACAGCCAACATCTCCATTCGATTGTTTGTGGTCCCTAGTTCGCCACCAAATAATTCTTTTTGCGTATCCTCTGATTTGAGCAGCGCGCCCCAACCACCCGGGCCAGGATTACCCTTGCAGGCGCCATCGGTGTAGATCTCTATCTGGTTCAATGCAGACTCCTTCAGTTTTCGTCCTTGAGTTCCTTTGGCCCAGTTGCAGCGGCGCTGTTGGCCACAGACACCGGCGCACGTTGGGGCGCACGTGCCGCCTTCCAGGTCGGACTCAGGAGGGTCACACCACGCACCCGCTTGACAGCGACTAAAAAGTAGGCCGCTCCAAAAATAGGCCACCAGCGTGCTCCAGCGCGGTCCATCCAATCCATCCGCTCCAACCACCCCCAGCTCTGAAGTGCTGGCCGATAACAGCCGAAACGGCCTATCTCGACCTCAAAACCCAAAAGACGCACCCAATCGCGAAGTCGCAGGTAGCCAATGAGCTCATCCTGGGGCAAAAACGACTGCGCCCAACCCAGCCTTCGGTAGATGCGGACCCGGCGCTGCCGCAATCCCCATAGACTCAGCGGGTTCAAGCCAGTGATGATTGCACGCCCTTCCGGCACCAGCACCCTTTCAACTTCTCTTAGAGTCGCGTGGGGGTCGGGTGACAATTCAAGCGCGTGCGGCAATACGACCAAGTCCAGACTGTTGGCGGGGAAAGGCAACGCTGAAAATTCCGTCACAAGGTCGGCGCCAGTCTGCGGTGCCGGGCATGCCAGCCACCGGTGCGGCATACGGTTGGCAGCCAGGGCATCGATCTCAGGCAAACCCAGCTGCAGCGCATGAAAACCGAACACATCGGCTACGGCCACATCGAACTGCCGACGCTCCCACGCCAGCAGGTACTGCCCCGGCGGGGAGCCAAGCCAATCCTGCAAACCTATAATTTGGTCATTCATGAAATTCAAATCAGCCATCGCCGCCGCAAGGGTCAGAATTCAACCGCCCTACCGTGGACAAATGAGCGCACAGGCAATGCACACTGGCACTCGCAAGGTGCTGGTCCGGCTGATCACAGCTTGCAACGAGTGATCAGAGTTTATCCCTTGCTGATAGGGTGCTGCCTAGCGTGGCTGCCGGGCTATGCCGTTGTCGCTCAAGTCGCACCGGATGGCGTATTCACCCAAATTGCTCAAGTTGCTGCCGTGCCGGTGGTTGACATTGCTCCCAGGGCAACCGCAACGCCAACGTTGACGCCCACCGTGAGGCCAAGGCCAATCGAACCATTGCCACCTACTACAGCAGCCGAGATGACTGACTTATTGTCAATCGGTCTGACTGAAGTTTATGCGCGTCCGGTGGCTTCTTTACAAACACCGAATGACATCTGGGAACGGATCCGACGCGGCTTTGGCATGACAGACCTCAGTAGCGAACTGGTTCGCGATCGGGAGCAGTGGTACAGCACCCGCCCGGACTACCTGTTCCGCATGGCCGAGCGTTCCCACAAGTACCTGTTCTATATCGTTGAAGAGCTGGAGCGGCGCAACATGCCGGGTGAGCTGGCGTTGTTGCCCTTCGTCGAAAGTGCATTTGATCCGCAAGCTGTCTCTTCAGCCAAGGCGGCTGGCATGTGGCAGTTCATGCCTGCGACTGGCAAACAGTATGCCCTCAAACAAAATGCCTTTCGTGACGATCGGCGCGACGTGTTGGCCTCAACCCGGGCGGCACTGGACTACTTGCAGAAGCTCTATGAGATGTTCGGTGACTGGCATTTAGCGTTGGCGGCCTATAACTGGGGCGAAGGCAGTGTCGGCCGGGCGATACTCAGAAACCAGCAAGCCGGCCAACCCAGCCGTTATGTCGATCTGGCCATGCCGATGGAAACCCGGTTTTATGTACCCAAGCTTCAAGCCATCAAAAATATCGTGGCCAACCCGCAAGCGTTTGGCACGCAACTGCCGCCGATTCAAAATCACCCTTTTTTTCAAACGGTAGACATCAAACGTGACATAGATGTGGCGCTGGCGGCGAAGCTGGCCGGCGTCAGCGTGAGCGACTTCAAGGCTTTGAATCCGTCGGCCAGTCGCCCTGTGATCCTTGCCGCCGGAACGCCCCAAATTCTGTTGCCCTGGGACAATGCGCAGACCTTTCAGGATAAGCTGGCGGCCTTTGGTGGTGGTCGGCTAGCCAGTTGGACCGTCTGGATGGCGCCCACCAACATGCGGCCAGCCGATGCCGCCAAGCGTGTTGGCATGTCTGAGTCCGAATTGCGCAATATCAATAGCATCCCGCCGCGGATGCTTATCCGGGCGGGCTCAAGTTTGCTGGTGCCACGGGCAAGTTCAATGGGCACGGATGTAGCAGAACGTGTCGCGGACCAAGGTCAGCTGTCACTCTCTCCCGAACAGGTACTCAAACGCAGCGTTGTGAAGGCAGGGAGGGGCGAAACGGTGGCGAGTCTGGCCAAACGCCACAGGGTTAGTCCCGCCGCGGTTGCTGAATGGAACAAGGTGAGTGCAACAGCGGCTTTCAAAGCCGGCCAGACTGTGGTGCTGTACCTGCCAGCACGCACCATCCAGACCCAAAGCGCTGCGCCGCGGCAACTCGCCACGAAGCCGCGTCATAGGTCGGGCCAGCTCGCCAAGCGCTGAGCGCCACCGCAATTCAGGCCTGCGCGTTCGCGCCGCGCTGCTTGATACAAACGAAGTCTTCAAAAGCTTTGGCTGAATGCGGCTCACTGTACAAGTAACCCTGGAAAATATTGCAGCCAATGCTGAGCAGAAAGTCGCGTTGAGCCACGGTTTCAACGCCTTCGGCAATCACTTGCAGCCCCAAAGAATGGCCCAGGGTAACGATGGTGCGGGCAATGGCAGCATCATGGCTGTCTGTCATCACATCAGCGACAAATGACTGGTCGATCTTGAGCTGCTCCAGCGCGAGTTGTTTCAGGTACTTCAGCGACGAGTAGCCCGTGCCGAAATCGTCCAGCGAAAAGCCAACACCATGGGCTTTGAGAGTCGCCATGCTGCGCCGCACGCCCGACAGATCCTGAATCAGCACACTCTCAGTCAGTTCCAGCTTCAAGCGGTCTGGTCGGGGCCCGTACGGCCAAGCGCATCGAGCACGGCAGCGACAAACCAGGTAACTGGAACTGCTGGGAGCTGACATTGACCGCCATCACGAGATGTGCCATGGGGGGGATGGTGGCCCATCGGGCCAACTCCACGCAGGCAACACCCACAACCCAATTACCAAGCTCCCGAATCACGCCAATTTGCTCCACAAGAGGAATGAAAACTTCCGGAGGGACCAGTCCCCGCCCGGGAAATGACCAAAGCAAGAGCGCTTCCGCGCCAACCAATCCGTGTTGGACGTCGAACTGGCCCTGGTAATGCAAAGACAATTGCTTCCGCTGCACCGCGTGGCGCAACTCGTTGCCCATCCAGGCCCGTTCGTCCACCATCTTCTGCATACCTGAGTCAAAAAAACGATAGGTATTCTTCCCGGCAGTTTTAGCCTGATACATTGCCCAGTCGGCATGCCGGATCAATTCATCCACCGTCGTCGGCAGATGACCAAACAAATTAATGCCGACACTGCCGCTCGCACGGTACTGAAGGGACTGGCTCTGAAAAGGCTCCGCCAACAGTGCTGCGATCTTGTGGTAGACCGTCTCGGCGTTGGCTGCTGCCTCTGCCGGATCAGAACCCAGGGTTTGCAGCAGGACGACAAATTCATCGCCGCCAAGTCAGCGCATCATGGTAGGCCAGATGCTCGATCTCAGCGCTGGTCCGCGGCCGACGCGACAGGTCACTCTGCATGAACAACCAAGGTGTGCGGGCGTCTGTGGTGCTTAGGATCGGCGCCATGTCGATGCCAGTCCAAAAAGGTCGCCCGTCCTAGGCATAGTTCATCTGCTCGGATTGCGCCGGTTCGCCGCGCGCCATAGCCTGCTGCAGGCGGTTCAGTTCATCGGGATCGGTTTCTTCACCATGCAGCAGGTTGCATGGTTGGCCCAGAGCCTGCTGGCGGCTATAGCCCGTCAGGCGGACGAAGGCCTCATTCACAAACACAATGCGTGGCCAGCCAAACTGGGGAGCCCACGCCTCGGTGATCATCACTAGATCATTCATTGCATCACCGCAAGCGCGAGCGGCAGCTAGACGCGCCAACCCAGCATCAAGATGGCGATATTGACCCCCAAAGCCAGCACCCACAACACGCTGCGAACGCTCGCCCATCCACCCACATAACTGCCAATGTAGGCCAAGCGCAACCCAATGAATATAAGCGCCAACGCGTCGATTTGGCTTTGCGGGACCGACAGTTGCTGTGCAATGACGACAGCCGCAACAAAAAAAGGCAAGGCTTCAAAGCTGTTGGCCTGCGCGGCATTGGCACGGGCGCGCCAACCTGACTGCACAGCAAGCCAGGCTCTTGGGTTGCCGTTGTCATATCCACCGTCGCGGCGCAACTTGCCAATGGCACCTGATTTAGCTATGCCCGCACAAACGATCGGTAACAATGCAGCCACCAAGACACACCAGTGTGCCAGGGAAAATTGGGTTGTCATGGTAGGGGTGAATCCAAAGAAAAACAGTTTATCCCAGACTATCCGCAGCGCTGTGCTAGCGCCGATCGACCAGAGCATGGGCGATTGTGCCCAGGTCCACGTACTCCAGTTCGCTACCGGCCGGCACACCGCGCGCCAAACGGGTCAGCGTCAAGCCCCGGGCCTTGAGCGCCTCGCTGATCACATGCGCGGTCGCCTCGCCTTCGGCGGTGAAGTTGGTGGCTAGAATCACTTCCTGCACAAGGCCATCGCAGGCCCGGTCGAACAGTTTTTTAAGGCCAATGTCCTTGGGGCCAATACCATCAAGCGGGCTCAGGCGGCCCATCAGCACAAAGTACAGCCCGCGGTAGGCACCGGTCCGCTCCACTGCTGACTGGTCAGCCGGGGTCTCGACCACGCAAAGTTTGGCCGCATCACGTTGTGGGTCAAGACAAGTCGCACAGACCAGGCTTTGCGTGAAGGTATGACAGCGCTCGCAATGGCTCACCTGTTCGGCGGCCTCGGCCAGGGCCCGAGACAGCGTCAGGGCACCGGCACGATCATGCTGCAACAAGTGAAACGCCATGCGTGAGGCCGACTTGGCGCCCACCCCGGGCAGCCGTCGTAAGGCCTGAACCAAGACCTCTAGCGCATTGGCCTCAGCCACGTCTGTTCCCGGCTTAGAAAGGGAATTTCATGCCGCCCGGCAGGCCCGGCATGCCGGCCGTGATTTTGCCCATTTTTTCAGCGGAAGTTTCCTCGGCCTTGCGCACAGCCGCATTGAAAGCGGCAGCGACCAGGTCCTCCAACATGTCCTTGTCTTCGGCCAGCAGGCTCGGGTCAATCGTCACGCGTTTGACATCGTGCTTGCAGGTCATGGTGACCTTAACCAAGCCGGCGCCGGACTCGCCGTTGACTTCAATAGAGCCAAGCTCATCTTGGGCTTTCTTCATGTTGTCCTGCATGGCCTGAGCCTGCTTCATCAGACCAGCGAGTTGACCTTTGTTGAACATGGTATTCCTTGGGTGGTGGGTGGTGATAGATTGGGTTAAAAAAGCTTTGCGGATACGTCAGGGTCCGATGTCGACCGCAGCCGTCGGTTGCCCCGCTCAGCCCGACTTGATGCTGCCTGGCACGATTTTCGCCCCAAAATCGCGCATCATCGACTGGACAAACGGATCATCAAAAATGATTTTTTCAGCCGCCAGCTGGCGCTCGGCAGAAGCTGCTGCGTTGCGGCGGGCCGGGCTATCGCCCACCCGGCCCACTTCGACCACCAGCCGTACGGCATGACCGGCCCCCTGCAAGGCTGTGGCGAGTCGGTCACGGGTGCCGGGCTGGTTGAGCGATTCGCGCTCTACCCGCAACAGCCACTGGTCGGTGTCGCGTGCCACCAGCTGCGACTGCAGGGCCAGTTCACGCACCAGTGCCGCAATCGCCTCCTGCTCAATCAGCTGCTGCACCAGGGCATGCCAAAACGCCCCATCCTCGGTGGGCACCAGCGCGGGTGAGTTCGGTGTGATCACAGCTTCAGCACGTGAATCAGCCTGTACGCGAACCGGTATTGCTTCAATATTTGTAGCTAAGACCTGAGTATCCACGGGGGCTGGAGTCGGATTTGACAAAGAAGCGGACAAAGGACGCGCGCCTGAAGCGGCACTGAGCACGGGCAGTTGCTGACCTGGCCTCAACGCGGGCTTCACCGCAATTGGGGCCACAAAAACTTGAACCGGATCCGCCGCCAACGGCGCAGCAGCAACGATGTGCGGCGCCGCCGATCTAGGTTCAGGCGCCAGTTTTAGAGTTTTTTTTTCCAACCCCGCCGCTGCGGGGCGCGGCTTGAAAGCCAGCAGGCGCAAAAGCACCATGGTCAGCGCCGCATATTCGTCAGGTGCCAAGCCCAGTTCAGCCCGACCGTGAAGGCACAGGCTGTAAAGCAGTTGGGTTTCGTCGGCAGGCATGGCCAGGGCCAGGGCAGCGAGTTCAGCCGCTTCCGGGTCGGTGTCGTCAGCGTCACTGGGCACAACCTGCAGTACCGCCATGCGTTGCAATACAGTCGCCATCTCCTCCAGGGTCGCGGCAGCGCTCAAGCCATGTAATCGCAATGCCTCTGAAATTTGCACCACGGCCTTGCCATCGCTTTGCGCCAGCGCCTGCAACAGGTTGAAAACATAGCTGCGGTCAACGCTGCCCAGCATCTGACGCACGGTGGGTTCCTGCAGCCGGCCGGCACCAAAAGCGATCGCCTGATCGGTCAGGCTCAAAGCATCCCGCATCGAGCCGCGCGCCGCACGGGACAACAGCCGCAATGATTGGGCGTCAGCGTCCACTGCCTCAGCCTGCAGCACGCGCTCCAGGTGTTCGCGGATGGTCTCAGGCGCCATGGGCCGCAAATTGAATTGCAAACAACGGGACAACACGGTCACGGGAACCTTTTGCGGGTCCGTGGTAGCCAGCACAAATTTCAGATAGTCGGGAGGCTCTTCCAGTGTTTTCAACATGGCATTGAAGGCCGTGTTGCTCAGCATGTGCACCTCGTCAATCATGAACACCTTGAAGCGGCCCTGTACCGGCTTGTAGACGGCCTGCTCCAGCAATGCTTGCACCTCGTCCACCCCACGGTTGGAGGCAGCATCCAACTCGGTGTAATCGACAAAGCGGCCGCTGTCGATGTCGGTACAGGCCTGGCATACCCCGCAGGGTGTCGCAGTGATGTCGCCCTGCCCGTCTGGCCCCTGACAATTGAGCGACTT
>RFWA01000850.1 GCA_009922295.1 Betaproteobacteria bacterium | reverse complement strand
TGCTGCATGTGGCGAGCCACTTTCGGTTCAGCCCCGGCACCGAAGTCAACTCTTTCTTGCTGCTTGGCGATGGCGCCCGTTTGACCTTGGGTGACATCCGTACCCAGAACTACCGCTTTGACAACGTTGACCTGCTGACTCTTTCGGCCTGCGACACCGGGCTTGGCGGTGGGCGTGATGAGCAAGGCAAAGAGATTGAGGGCTTTGGGGTGATTGCGCAGCAGCAGGGGGCCAAGGCTGTGCTGGCTACGCTGTGGCCGGTGGCAGACCAGAGCACGGCCAGCCTGATGGCTGACATGTACCGCCGCCGCCAGGGGCTGGGCCTGTCAAAGATCGAAGCACTGCGGCAGGCGCAATTGGCCTTGCAAGCCCAACCCAAATACGCTCACCCCTACTACTGGGCGCCGTTTATCTTGATGGGGAACTGGAAGTGAGACTGCCCAGACAAGGTGGCACGCAGAGCAGCCAATTTGAGGCGGTTTGATAGAAATTGCGCTTTGGCCCTCACATTTCCCACTGGCCTTCGTCTCTGTTGATGCAAGCGCTCGGTCTTGCTGAAAACACCAGGGGAAGTGTGATGAAAAGCTCAGTTCAAGTTGCCGTCATGGTCGGCATTATTTTTGGTTCAATTGCTTGTGGCACTTCGTCTTTTGCCGGTATGCCGGCACCGGGGGCCGCACTGTTTCCAGGTAAACACCGCTGCACCATTGAGCCGATGGAAACAATTCACCATCCCAAAGCGCCAGAAATGGGCGACAAGCAGCTTGCGCCAAGACACTGCTGAGGCGCCATTTTTTTCAGCTGCGCAATCACGCCTCGGCAGGCTTCAGCTCAGCCAGCGCCTCGTCACAAGAACGTACCCGGCCAAACAGGCGCTGGAAGTTGCGCATGGTCACCTGGTGCAGGTCTTCGTGGGTGGTGCCGCAGGCGTCTTCTACCAGGGTCACGCCGTAGCCCCGGTCGGCGGCTTCGCGGGCGGTGGTTTCTACGCACATGTTGGTGGATACCCCTGTCAGGTACAGCTGCTCGCAGCCCAGGGCGCGCAGCAGGCTGTCGATGTTGGTGGAGGCGAAGGCGCCGATGGTGGTCTTGCGCAGCACGTGTTCGCCG
>RFWA01000849.1 GCA_009922295.1 Betaproteobacteria bacterium | reverse complement strand
TCATCAGCTGGAGCTTCGGCAGCTGGGCTGCCGACCCCATCCCCTGTGAAGCCCTGGCGCAACACATGCCGTCCGACGGCGTCACCATCACGTCCGCTAAACCCATGGCCTTGGCGACCGGGACGCAGGTCTGCCGCGTGGAGGGCGTTCTGAGCCCCGAGCCGACCTCCAGCATCCGCTTTGCCACCAACATTCCGCAAGCCAATTGGAACGGTCGCTTTGTCATGTTGGGCAACGGCGGCTATGCCGGCGGCGCGCTGGCGGCGCCTGGGCCTTTTCTAGCCGATGGTTATGCCACGGCGGTCACCGACACCGGCCACACCGCCGCCAATGACGGCACTGTGTTTTACAACAACCGGGTCACTGAAATTGACTACGGCCACCGCGCCGTCCACCTGACCAGTCTGGTCTCTAAATCCATCATTGCCGCCAACCAGGGCCGGGCGCCCAGCTACAACTACTTCAACGGTTGCTCCACCGGGGGTCGCCAAGCCCTGGTGTCTGCCCAGCGCTACCCCGATGACTTTGACGGCATCATTGCCGGCTCGCCCGCCCATCAGCTCACCGGTCTGGCGGTGGAACAAAACTGGAGCCTGCGCCAGTTTCAGGACAACAACTTCACGGGCAACATCCACGGCAAGGTCAACCTGCTCAGCAACGCCGTCAAGGGGGCATGCGCCGACCCGGAAGGCATCATCCCCGCCAACGGGAGCTGCAAATTTGACCCGGCCAGCCTGGTCTGCCCGGCGGGCACCGATGCGGCCAGTTGCCTGACCCCGGCACAGGTCAAAGCCGTCAAGGCGGTCTATGCCGGCCCCACTAGCAGCACCGGTGCCAACTGGTACCCGGGCAAGCCCCTCGGCTCGGAAGCCTCCTGGGCGCTGTGGCTGGTGAATGACGCGACCGACCCGGCCAAATGGAAACCGGCACAGGGTGGTTTTGCCTTCTCGTTCGTGAACAATTTGTTCTTCGAGAACGACCCGCCCAGCACCTACAAATGGTCGGACTTCAACTTCGAGACCGACCCCACCCGGGGTGACGTCATGGCGCGCATCCTGAACGCCACTGACCCAGACCTGTCGGCATTCCAGATGCGCCGGGGCAAGCTGC
>RFWA01000848.1 GCA_009922295.1 Betaproteobacteria bacterium | reverse complement strand
AGCGCCCAACACACATCACTCGCGAATCAATCGACGAGTTCGGCCAGCGCCTTGGCGTAGCGGTTGGCGTGTGAACGCTCCGCCTTGGCCAGGGTCTCAAACCAGTCGGCGATTTCGTCGTGACCTTCGTCGCGTGCGGTCTTGGCCATGCCAGGGTACATGTCGGTGTACTCATGGGTCTCGCCAGCCACTGCGGCTTTCAGGTTGTCACGAGTCGCGCCGATGGGCAAGCCAGTTGCCGGGTCACCGCACTGCTCAAGCCACTCGAGGTGCCCGTGGGCATGACCGGTTTCGCCTTCGGCGGTGGAGCGGAACAGCGCTGCCACGTCGTTTTGGCCTTCAATGTCGGCCTTGTTCGCGAAATACAAATAACGGCGGTTGGCCTGTGACTCGCCTGCGAAGGCGGCTTTCAGGTTGTCTTCCGTCTTGGAGCCTTTGAGTGCTGCCATGGAAATCTCCTAGAGGTTTAAAAAAAAGAACGCATGCGCTTTGGTCAGAAACTTTCCAAAGACTGCGCAAGCTTAGCCCGGATGACCCGGGCCGTCTAATTGGCAGCCTTAATATCAAAAATTGCTTTTCGCTATCAACCACCAGGGCTTGCCGATAGAGACACCATGAACGACGAACTAGCCCAACCCGGCCTCAACAGCCTGTCCAAATCCTTTGAGCCTGCCGCCCTGGAGGCCCATTGGGGCCCCGAGTGGGAACGCCGCAATTACGCCCATGCCGGCTACCGTGGCAGTGGCACGGCGCGCGCTGAGGCACCCGCCTTTGCCATCCAGCTGCCGCCACCCAATGTGACCGGCACGCTTCACATGGGGCACGCGTTCAACCAGACCATCATGGATTCGCTCACGCGCTACCACCGCATGCTGGGCGACAACACGGTGTGGGTGCCCGGCACCGACCATGCCGGCATTGCCACCCAGATCGTGGTGGAGCGGCAGCTGCAGGGCCAAAACATCAGCCGGCACGAACTGGGCCGTGAGGCCTTCGTGGCCAAGGTCTGGGAGTGGAAAGAAAAAAGCGGTCACACCATCACCACGCAAATGCGCCGCATGGGCGACAGCGTGGACTGGAGCCGCGAGTACTTCACCATGGACCCCAAGC
>RFWA01000847.1 GCA_009922295.1 Betaproteobacteria bacterium | reverse complement strand
AGTTCAAGCGCTGCCATTCTTGCTCTGTGGCAGTGTCGGTTGAAGCGAGGGGCGCGTTGGCCGGGCGTATGGCATAGCCTTGTTCGTCGGCCAGCCACAGCAGCGGCGTGCTGCGGCTGCGCGCCTGGGCGCGGGCATTTTCCAGCACGACGATCAAGCGGTCTGCTTCGCGCTCCAGCAGATGCTGCGGCGTATCCCGCAAACTCAGCGCCACCAGCGAGCTGCCCAGCGCCACCAGCAGCAAGACCACCAGCAGCTCTATCAAAGTGAAACCACTGGCGCGGCAGGCTGTCGTCATGGGTGTGAGCCGACAGGCTGCTCAGCGCGGCCGGCTTATTGCCAGCTGCCGATGTCGGCGTTTTTGCCCTCGCCACCGGCCTGGCCGTCAGCGCCGAAGGACAACACATCCACCTCGGCTTGCAAACCCGGGTTCATGTACTGGTAAGGCCGGCCCCAGGGGTCGTTAGGCAGTTTGTCCAGGTAAGGTTTCCAGTTCATGGGCTCGGGGCCGGTCGTGGGTTTTTTCACCAGCGCTGCCAGTCCTTGCTCGGTGGCGGGGTAACGCTGGTTGTCCAAGCGGTACAGCTTTAAAGCCTGCATCAGGTTGTTCACATCGGTGCGCGCCGCGGTCACGCGCGCGTCGTCGGCGCGGTTAAGCACATTGGGCACGATGAGTGCGGCCAGCACGCCGATGATGACCAGCACCACCATCAGCTCTATCAAAGTAAAGCCGCGCTGGGTGCGCGTTTGGCTGCGTGGGGTTTTGAGCTTGCTGCCCGTGCGTTGAAGGCCGCGTTCCGCGCAAGTGGCAGGTTGGCGGGAATGTATGCAATCTGGTAATGCTTTCATGAATTTTTTAACCTTAAAGAATTCAACTCAAATGATAATGCGGCTATGCGGACAAAAAACACCAATCATCGCACCCGAATGCCGTCAGACATTGCGCCTGCGCTGGTCTCGTTCTCGTTGTGGGCGCTGGCAGCGGCGTCTTTCACCGGCTGGGCCTTGGCCTTGTGGCCGTCGGACCAGCGCCCGGTGGCCGTGGTTGCCATGGCCGCTCCCGGTGCCGGTGAGGTGGCCGGTTTGAAAGCTGACATCAGCAAGGTGCTG
>RFWA01000846.1 GCA_009922295.1 Betaproteobacteria bacterium | reverse complement strand
CTGATGGCCGGCAACCATATCTGCGCCAGGCTTGCTTTCAACAACGGGCTGGATGTGGCCACAGCCGTGGCGGTGCGCAGCGCCGCCACTGCACTGGTGGTCGGTCTGCTGGTGTTGCGCATGGGTACATCTTGGCAGCTCACGCCAGGGCACCGGCGCGGCTTGTTGCTGATAGGTTTGATGGTGGGTTTGCAAAGCCAACTGCTGTACGGCGCGGTGTCGCGCCTGCCGGTGGCTCTGGCCCTGCTGGCTTTCAACACCTACCCTTTGTGGACGGCCTTGTGGAACCGCTTGCTTTACCGGCTGCCGCCGGAACGCCAGGTATTGCTGGCCATGCCGGTCATACTGATAGGCTTGGCTTTGGCGCTGGATGTGGCGGGTGCGGCTTCGGGCCTGGGCATGCGCCAGCAATGGGCGGTGATGGGGGCGGGCGTGGCCTTTGCCTTGGGCGCGGCAGCCAGTTTCGGTCTGGTGCTGGTGTGGACGCAACACGAAACCACGGGGCTGGACGGGCGGGTGCGCACCTTTTTCAGCCTGTTACTGGCCGCCTCGGTGGCGACAGCGGTGATAGGCTGGCATGGTGGCCCTCAGTGGCCGCAAACCGGTATCGGCTGGCTGGGGTTGCTGGGCTTGAGTTGTTTGTACGGCAGCGGTTTCACGCTGATGTTCACGGTGCTGCCTAAACTCGGCGTGGCCGGTAACAGCGCCATCATGAATGTGGAGCCGGTGTTTGCGCTGGCTTTAGGCTGGGCGGTGCTGGACCAGCAGATCGCTGCGGTACAAATCGCCGGGGCTTTGCTGGTAGTGTCAGTGGTTATTTACCTGGGATTGAGAAAGCGGTCATGAATACATTGGGGTTGGGCATGGGGGACAGATTGCTGGTGGCTTGGCGCATGTGCGTATCTACGGTCTTTAATTGGTATGCACGCTGGCCGCTAAAGTGGCAGTTGAGCAACCTGTGGTTTTGGCTGTTGGTGCGTTATGCCGGCGGTTCTGACTCACGCACACCAGTGCTTCCTGTGTTAAAGCAAGACCAGGAACAGCGATTGGCGCTTTACTGCAAATTGCAAGGCCCGCTCACCCTGCCACCGGGCGCCGTGCTGGCGCACG
>RFWA01000845.1 GCA_009922295.1 Betaproteobacteria bacterium | reverse complement strand
CATCAGGCCGACGATGGTGACAAAGGGCAACAAGGCATTGCGCATGACATGCCGGCCAATCACATCGCGCTCGGGTAGCCCCTTGGAGCGGGCCGTGCGCACGTAATCGGCCTTGAGCTCACCCAGCAAGGACGCGCGAAGAAAACGGGCGAAGATACCCGAAACGTACACCCCCAGCGTCAATGCCGGCAGCAATAGATTGCGTATGGCGTCCCAGGGTGACTCGAAGACCGACACATAGGCCGATGCAGACGGCAACCAATGCAACTGCACCGCAAACAGCAGAATCAGCAGGATGCCAAGCCAGAAGGTGGGCACGCCGAGTGCTAGCGCGCTCCAAGCGCTCAAGCCCCGGTCCAGCAGCGAGCCTGGTTTGAGTGCGCTGAGCACGGCCACGGGGATGCCCAGCAAAAGGCCAACCAGCGTAGCCGCAAGGCCCAGTTGCAGGGTGGCCGGGATACGTTGCCCAATCAAATTCAGCACCGGCTCGCGGTTCTGTATTGACAGCCCAAAATCACCCTGCAGGGCGCTGCCCAACCAGGCGGCGTACTGCACATGGACGGGGCGGTCCAGCCCAAGCCGCACCGTGACCGCCTGAATTTGCTCGGGCGTGGCGTTCTCGCCGACCATGGCAGCGACCGGACTGCCGGGCACGGCGTAAATCATGGCCCAGATGCCGGTGGAGGCAATCAACAGCACTGGCAAGAGCTGCAGCAGGCGCCGCAAAATGTACGCAATCATGACTTGCCCCCAGGCGAATCCATCACTTCATGGCGGTCCTCCAGCACCTTGGCCAGGGTGCGGCCCAAGGTGTCCAGCGACAGGATGGTCAGGGTCAGGACTAGGCCTGGAAACACGGCGTAGGTGGGCGCATCGTGCAAAAACGACTTGCCGGTCCGCAGCATTTCACCCCAACTCGGCGTGGGCGGCGGAATACCCACGCCCAAAAAGGCCAGCGAGGCTTCGATCAGGATCGCCACCGAAGACAGAATCACGACCTGCACCAAAATCGGGCTCCATGCATTGGGCAGCACGGTGCGGAACATGTTGTAGGACGAGGAGCCGCCCAAGGCCTCCACGGCCGTGACAAAGTCCCGCTTGCGCAGGGAC
>RFWA01000844.1 GCA_009922295.1 Betaproteobacteria bacterium | reverse complement strand
AAGAGGAGAGCACCCATGACGCATGAGCTCAAACAGCAGACCCTGGCCGCCCGCAGCCAGCAGTTGGCCAATCTTGTTACCCATTGCCAGATCACCGCCATGAACGGTGTGCAACTGGGGGCCGAGGCCGGCATGACCCAACTGCGCAGCGTGCTGGAGCGCGCTCGCAGCAATCGCGCCAGTGTGTATGTGATCGGCAATGGCGGCAGCGCTGCCGTGGCGGGGCATTTGGTCAATGACCTGGTCAAGGTGGGCCGTGTTCGTGCCTTTACCCTGCATGACTCATCGCTGCTGACCTGCCTGGCCAATGACTATGGCTTTGAGAACGCCTATGCCCAGGCCCTGGCGCAAATGGCGCTGCCGGGCGATGTGCTGATTGCCATCAGCAGCTCGGGCCGCTCCATGAATATCCGCAACGCCGCAGCCCAGCTCTGGGGCAAGGGCGGCACTGTCATCACCCTCAGCGGCTTTGCTGCCGACAACCCGTTGCGCGCCCTGGGCGACCTCAATGTGTGGGTGGATTCCTCGGATTATGGTATGGCCGAAGTTGGCCACCAGTTCATCCTTCACCATCTCTCGGACCTGTTGGCCCCTGCTGTTTGAGGATCAGCCCATGACTGCCCAAAAAATCACCAGTGTCGAAACCCTGGCCCAGCGCTCGCGCCAATGGCGCGCCGAGGGGCGGCGCGTGGTGCTGTGCCACGGCACCTTTGACCTGATGCACACCGGCCATATTCGCTACCTGCAGCGCGCACGGCAAGAGGGCGATGTGCTGCTGGTCACCGTCACGGGGGATGATTTCGTCAACAAGGGCCCCGGCCGGCCGGTCTTCAGTGAGCGCCTGCGCGCCGAAAACCTGGCTGCTCTGGCCTGTGTCGACCAGGTCGCCATCAACCCGGCCGTGTCGGCGGTGGAGCTGCTGCACCAGGTGCAGCCCAGTGTGTACTGCAAGGGCAGCGAATACCGTAAGGCCAGTGACGATGTCACCGGCAACATCCAGCTCGAGCAAGACGCCGTGGAAGCCCATGGCGGCGCCCTCATGTTCACTGACGAGCTCACCTTCAGCTCCAGCAACTTGATCAATGAACACTTTGACGTGTTCCCGCCCGAA
>RFWA01000843.1 GCA_009922295.1 Betaproteobacteria bacterium | reverse complement strand
AGGCGCCAATACCCACCAGCGTCTGGCGTAGCCATTGATGGGCCGTCAGGCGGTGCACCCGGTGGTGCCACAGCGCGTCCACATGGACCAGCGGCATGGCAAAGGGCAGCTCGCGCAGCACCAGTTGATCGGCAATCCCTGTGGCGTTGACAAAATGGCGCGGTAAAACCGTCAGCAGGTTTGATCCAGCCACCAGTTTGCCAGCGGTGAAAAATTGGTTCACGGTCAGCACAATCCGGCGCTTCTGTCCGATCGCCGCCAGCGCCTCGTCCACAAAGCCGAACGGGCGGCCCGAAAAACTTACCAACAAGTGGCGTGCCGCACAGAAATTGGCCAGGGTCAGGGCTTCTTTGGCCAGCGGGTGGTCGCGGCGCATCACACAGACATACTCGCCACTGTACAAGCGTTCATGGCTGAATGCGACGGCGGCACCGGACTGGATGCGCGCGGTCAGGTCGGCCATGGTGGCCGGAAAATAGCCAATCGCCAGGTCCAGGGTTTCGTCCTCGAGCAGGCGTCGGGGATCGCGCGTGGTCAATGGCACCACGCGGATCGACACGCCAGGGGCGGTTTGGTCCATCGCGGCCAACAGGCCGGGCATCAGCTTGGCTGCGGTGGCATCGGCCATGGCCAAAATAAAGGTGTTGCTGGCCTGGGCTGGAACAAACTGACCGGGCACCAGGGCGCCCTCCAGTTGTCCGAGCGCATCGCGCACCGCTGGCCAGAGCGCCAACGCGTGCGGCGTGGGGCTCATCTCTTGCCCAGAGCGCTTCATCAAGTCGTCGCCCAGTGCCTCGCGCAGCCGCTGCAAGGCGTTGCTGACCGCCGGTTGAGTGAGCGACAGCTTGTGGGCTGCGCGGGTCAGGCTGCGTTCGGTCATGACCTCGTCAAACACGCGCAGCAGGTTGAGGTCCAGTTGCCGAAAGGCAGGCCTGTGGTCAGAGCGAGTCATCATCAGCCTGAATATACGCTATCAGCAATCTAAATTTGGCAAATAATAGGGTAAACCCTAATATCGGGTGTGTAGCCAGCCCAATGCTGGTCATTGAAGAAAGATCACACCATGTCAAACGTCACGCGCTATCCCTTTCCCGGTTCCAATTCAGGCCAT
>RFWA01000842.1 GCA_009922295.1 Betaproteobacteria bacterium | reverse complement strand
GGCGGCAAACGGCTGCGCCCCGCCTTGCTGCTGCTGTGCTGTGGGGCCATGGGTTTCACGGGGGTGCAGCGCTTCAACCTGGCGGCCGTGGTCGAGTTCATTCATACGGCCACACTGCTTCACGATGACGTGGTGGACGATTCGGCCCTGCGCAGGGGTAACGCCACCGCCAATGAGACGTTTGGTAACCCAGCCAGTGTGCTGGTGGGCGACTTTCTGTACTCCCGGGCATTCCAGATGATGGTGGAGGCCGGCGATATGCGCATCATGGCCGTATTGGCCGACGCCACCAACGTGATTGCCGAGGGTGAAGTGCTTCAGTTGATGAATATGCACAACGCCGAGCTCGACGAGGCCAGCTACCTGCAGGTGATCCGGTCAAAGACCGCCAAATTGTTTGAGGCCAGCGCCCGCGTCGGTGCTATTTTGTCGGGTGGCTCGCCTGCCCTGGAGGCCGCGTGTGCAGACTACGGTCAGGCCTTGGGCACGGCCTTTCAGGTCATTGACGACGTCCTCGATTACGCGGGCGACAGCGAGGTGATGGGGAAAAGTCTGGGCGACGACCTGCGTGAAGGCAAGGCCACACTGCCGCTGATCGTCGCGATGCAGCGCGGCACGCCAGATGAGCGAGCATTGATCAAAGGCGCCATTGAGGCTGGCGAAAGCGGCCGCCTCCATGAGGTGATCAAGATTGTGCACCGCACCGGCGCACTGGACGTGGCGCGGCAAGCCGCCGGCGCCGAGGCTACCCGAGCGGTGACAGCGGCAAGGCAATTACCGCCCGGCCCGCACGCCAACTGTTTGATCGAACTCGCAACCGCGTTGTTGCAACGGCAATCCTGAACCCTAAGCCGCACGCCAGGCGCGTCGACCTTGCTGGCTCGGCGGGGAACGCTACTTTTTCGGCTCAGGCGTCACCACATCCACGACGGCCCCGACCGTCTTGGCCACCACCTTGACACCTGTTGCAGCCACGGAGACGGCAGCGTCAGCCACTGCGACCACGGCGCAAGCGCCGAGGCTTGGCACCGATATGGCAAGCAAGAGAGCGCGGAGCAGGTTCATCGGCAGGTTGGGGGTGCAAAAGGCATCTTTGAGCAAGGCAGTTACG
>RFWA01000841.1 GCA_009922295.1 Betaproteobacteria bacterium | reverse complement strand
AGAGCGAGGGAGAGCGAATTTTGAAGGACTCCTGAGCATTTTTTACCGAGGTTTGACATGCGTCAAATCAGCTTGGTGTGTTCCGAAACACACTCCCCTTCATCGAATCAAGAAGGGGCGAATATGGTGTTTCCAAACGCGCAGGCAAGCACTTACAACGACCAGGTGGTGCGGCAGTTTGCGATCATGACCGTGGTCTGGGGGGTGGTCGGCATGCTCGTCGGCGTGATCATCGCGGCGCAACTGGCCTGGCCGGAGCTTAATTTTGGTATCCCCTGGCTCAGCTATGGGCGGCTGCGTCCATTGCATACCAATGCGGTGATCTTTGCTTTTGGCGGTTGCGGTCTGTTTGCGTCGGCCTACTATGTGGTGCAGCGCACTTGCCATGTGCGCCTGTTCAGCGACAGGTTGGCGTCTTTCACCTTCTGGGGCTGGCAGCTGGTGATTCTGGCCGCCGCCGTTTCGCTGCCGCTGGGCTACACCCAAGGCAAGGAATACGCGGAACTGGAGTGGCCGATTGACATCCTGATCACGCTGGTATGGGTCTCGTTTGCAGTGGTGTTCTTCGGCACCTTAGGCACGCGCAAGGTTCGCCATATCTACGTGGCCAACTGGTTTTTTGGCGCCTTCATCATCGCGGTGGCCCTGTTGCACCTGGTCAACAGCGCGGCCATTCCGGCCGGGTTCATGAAGTCCTACTCGGTCTATGCCGGGGTGCAGGACGCCATGGTCCAGTGGTGGTACGGCCACAACGCGGTGGGCTTTTTCCTGACCGCCGGCTTCCTGGGGATGATGTACTACTTCATCCCCAAGCAGGCCGAACGCCCGGTCTACAGCTACCGCCTGTCGATCGTGCACTTTTGGGCGCTGATCTTCACCTACATGTGGGCGGGCCCTCACCATCTGCACTACACCGCCCTGCCTGACTGGACGCAGTCGGTAGGCATGGTGTTTTCATTGATTTTGCTGGCACCGAGTTGGGGCGGGATGATCAACGGGGTCATGACCCTGTCGGGCGCCTGGCACAAGCTGCGTGACGATCCGATCCTGCGCTTTTTGATCGTGTCGCTGTCCTTCTATGGCATGAGCACCTTTGAAGGCCCGATGATGTC
>RFWA01000085.1 GCA_009922295.1 Betaproteobacteria bacterium | reverse complement strand
CAGCGAGTTGCAAGAACATGCGTTTTTTCATAAAAGTGCTCGGGAATGAATGATTATGGTTAAGGGGTACTGAGCCGGACCGCACAGATTGCTCAGGGATGTGAGCAAGCAATATAGGTGCCAAGCATCAGCCGGTGAAGGGGTGGGTGGCACGCCAGTGCCTGGCAATATCAATGCGGCGGCAGACCCAAACCCGATCGTGCTGCCCGATATGGTCCAAAAAGCGTTGCAGCGCTGTGATGCGGCCAGGGCGGCCCAGCAAACGGCAGTGCATGCCCACGCTCATCATGGCCGGCCGCTCCAGCCCTTCGGCGTACAACACGTCAAAGGTGTCTTTCAGGTACTGGAAAAAAGGGTCGGCGTAGGCGTAACCCTGGGGTAGGGCAAAGCGCATGTCGTTGCAGTCCAAGGTGTAGGGCACGATGAGCTGTGGTACCACCTCACCATTGGTTTTGCTCACCTTCATCCAGAACGGCAGGTCGTCACCGTAGTAGTCGCTGTCGTACTCGAACCCGCCGTAGTCTGCCACCAGCCGGCGCGTATTTGGGCTGTCGCGTCCTGTGTACCAGCCCAAGGGCCGTTCGCCGCAGAGCCGGGTCAGGATGTCCATCCCCTTCGCCATGTGCACACGCTCTGTCGCTTCGTCGATAGGTTGGTAGTGGATCCAGCGCCAGCCGTGGCAGGCGATTTCATGACCGAGTTGACGCAGTGCCGACACCAGCTCTGGGTGGCGCTCCAGCGCCATGCTCACGCCGAACACCGTCAGCGGCAGACCACGCTGCTCGAATTCGCGCAGGATGCGCCAGACGCCGGCGCGGGAGCCGTACTCGTAGATGCCTTCCATGCTGATATGCCGGGCCGGGTAGCTGGCTGGGTTGAACATTTCCGATAAAAACTGTTCCGAGCCGGCGTCGCCATGCAACACGCTGTTCTCGCCACCTTCCTCGTAATTCAGCACGAACTGCACGGCAACGCGGGCTTGGCCTGGCCATTGCGCGTGAGGGGGCTTGGGGCCATAGCCAATGAGGTCGCGCGGGTAGGCCTGGGTGCTGTCGTAATGGCTCATGCCGTAATGATAACCATGGGCGAATGGTATAAACAATTCAGTCGCAACCCGGCCGTTCGAGGGGCGTCACAGTCAATCAGGAGATGCCATGGGCTTGAGTACACACGTTTTGGACACCATGCACGGGACACCGGCGCCAGGCATGCGGGTAAGCCTGTACACCACGGTGGGTGACTCGGCCACGCTGATCAAACAATTTGTACTGAACCAGGACGGGCGGAACCCTGACGGTCTGTTGCTAAACCAAGACAGCCTCAAAAAAGGCAGCTATCGGTTGGTCTTTGAGGTGGCGGGTTACTTTCAGGCACGCGGTGTTGAGCTGCCTCAGCCGAATTTCTTAGACCGCGTCAGCCTGGATTTCGGGGTAGCCAACCCTGATCAGCACTATCACGTTCCGCTGCTCGTGAGCCCCTGGAGCTATTCGACCTACCGCGGTTCCTGAGGACCGCGGTTTGACGTCACAACTGTCCCTCTGTCAGGGTGTCGAGCTGGAAACGGCCGCTCTTGTGCCACAGCCAGGTGTCGGTATAGGTCACTTGTCCCAAATGCGCCGGCACGGGAAAGGGCGCAGCGCGGCGCACCGTGCGTTCAATTTCAGCCACCACCTCTGGCGCATGCGTGGGTGTTCGCATCCAGTTCAGCCTGATCACCTGACCGCGTCCGTCGACGTCAACTTGCAGCACGCCAATGGCGTACAACATGGCAGGCAATTTGCCCTTGTAAATCCGATGGGCGTTTTGGCCGTACAGGTGCTTGGCTGCATCGCGCCGGTACTCGCGCGGGTTCGCCGATGGAGCCGCTGCAGCGACCACGACTGGCGGCACGGCAGGCGCGGGGGGTGCAAAGGGCACGGACGCCGTGGAGGGTGCGGCAGCGGCAGTAGTCACAGTAGGTGCGTCAGGCGCAGGGATAACAGAGCCTATGGCAGGGACAGCGATCGCAGGGGGTGCCACAGGGGCGGGGAGAGCGGAGGGTGGCGCAGGAGCAGGGCGAACAGGTGCAGGGTTTGCGAAAGGGACGACCTTTGCCGGTGGGACTGCCGACACCGGTGGCACGACAGGCTGTATTGGCACACGCTCAGGGGATTGGACCGTTGGCTCAAGCACCGTCTTTGGCGTAACCGGTGCAGGCGTCGCGGACGCAATGGCCTTGGGGGGCTCCGGCGGTGGCGGTGGCGTAGCGCAACTGGCCATCAGTGCCATGACGACAACCCCCGCCCAGTGCCATCTGTTGCGGTACCTGAGGCGACGATGAAACATGGTGAGATTTCCTCTGCCAGCGGCTTGCTGATCTGGTTTTGGCCCATTCACGCGGCCGACAGTGACGCCGAGCATACCGGCCTTGCGGCCGTGCGTCCAGCCTGCCATACGGTTTTCACTCGCTATGCAGAGCCTTGACGACCTTTGCCGGCGCCTGAGCCTGGCCCCAGCCGTGCTGGTGACGGTAGCCTCGATTCGCGGTTCGGTGCCGCGCGAGGTGGGAGCCTGGATGGCTGTTTTCGCCGCTGACCAGATTGGCACCGTGGGCGGCGGCCGCCTGGAGTTTGAGGCACTGAGCGAGGCGCGCCAGCTGTTAAGCCAGTTTGCTGAGCCCGGTATGCCCGCACCTAACCCGGGTGTTGGCGTGGATCAATTGCGCCGTTTTGCGCTGGGGCCGACGCTTGGCCAATGCTGCGGTGGCGAGGTTCACCTGCGGTTTGAACTGGTCACGGCAGCCGACGTGACCCGGCTGCGAGAGCGCCTGGCGCAGTTCCGACACCCGCTGGCACTGTTTGGTGGCGGGCATGTGGGTCGCGCGCTGGTGCGCCTGCTGGCCGACCTGCCCCTGGCGGTGCGCTGGATCGACAGCCGCGACGAGGTATTTCCGCCCGAGACGCCAGCGCATGTCAGTTGCGAGCACTCCGACCCGGTTCAGGGGGCCGTGCCCTCGCTGCCCGCTGGCTCACGGGTGCTGATCATGAGCTTCAGCCATGCTGAGGACCTGGACGTGGTGGCGGCCTGCCTGCTGCGCCAGCGCAAACAGGCTGACCTGCCCTTCATCGGCCTGATTGGCAGCCAGACCAAGTGGGCGACTTTTCGCCACCGGTTGCAAGCGCGGGGCTTTGACCCCCAGGAATTGGCACAGGTGACCTGCCCGATCGGTGTGCCAGGCATTTTTGGCAAGCAGCCCGAAGTGATTGCCGTGGCGGTGGCGGCCCAGATATTGCAGACGCTGCCAAGCTGAGCAGCCCTGATAGAGTTCTGGTCCAAACAAGGTGCATATTGATGGAAAGTTATTACCTCGACTGGGCTAATCTGTTGCTGCGCTGGGTGCATGTGATCACCGCTATCGCCTGGATTGGTTCTTCGTTTTACTTCGTTTTCCTGGACAGCAGCCTCACGCCGCCGGTCGATGAGGACCTCAAACGCCAGGGGGTCAGCGGTGAGCTGTGGGCGGTCCACGGCGGCGGTTTTTACCACCCGGTCAAGTTCAATGTCTCGCCGCCCAAGTTGCCAAGCCATTTGCACTGGTTTTACTGGGAGAGCTACAGCACCTGGCTGTCCGGTTTTTCTTTGTTCACAGTCTCCTACCTGTGGAGCGCCAGCACCTACCTGATCGACAAATCAAAAATGGACTGGGCGCCCGCCACTGCCATCGTCGTGGCGCTGGCGTTTCTGGTGGTGTTTTGGTTGCTTTATGACCTGATCTGTCGCCGGCTGGGTCAGCGCAAGCAGGGCGATGCCATCGTTGGAGGCCTGGTATTGTTGCTGGTGTGCCTGGCCTCTTGGTTGGCCTGCCATTGGTTCGCCGGGCGCGCGGCTTTTCTGCTGGTGGGGGCGATGCTGGCCACGAGCATGAGCGCCAGTGTGTTCTTCTGGATCATTCCGGGGCAGAAAAAGGTGATTGCGGCGATCAAGGCTGGTCAGCCGGTGGACCCGGTGCACGGGCAGCGCGGCAAACAGCGCAGCGTGCACAACACCTACTTCACCTTGCCGGTGCTGTTCGCCATGCTTAGCGGCCATTACAGCTTTACTTACAACCACCCGCAAAATTGGCTGGTGCTGATTGTGATGATGTTTGCGGGTGCCGCAATCCGGCAGTTTTTTGTGCTTCGCCATGGGTACAAGCTGGGTCGCCGCGGCCACCCCTGGCCCTATGCGCTGGCCGGCGTTCTGGTGATCGTGGCGGTGATCGTATGGCTACGACCGGTGCCTGCAGCCACTGCCCCCGTGACTAATGCTACTAATTCAGTAGCTAAAGACCCAGTAAATACGGGGCCTGGAGGCCAATTTGGCTATCAAACACTGCAGCCGGTGCTGGCCCAGCGCTGCTACAACTGCCACGGCGAGCAGCTGCAGATGAAGAACGTGCGGCTCGACTCCCCCGCGCTGGTCAAACAGCATGGGGCCAATATCTACCAACAAGTGGTGGTGGCCCGTGCCATGCCCATGAACAACGCCACCGGCCTGACCGAGGCCGAGCGGCAGTTGATCAAGCAATGGTTCGAGGCGGGGGCACGTACCGATTGAAGGCCAGCACAGCGGCCTTCAGTCCACCGTAGCGCCGCTGGCTTTGACCACCGGTTCATACTTGGCCCGTTCGGCCGCCATGAAGGCGCCAAAGGCTTCGGGGGTGGTGGCAACCGGTTCTGCCAGCAGCGCGGCAAAGCGGGTTTTGGTCTCGGGTGTGTTCAACGCTGCAACAAAAGCCTGGTTCAGGCGTGCCACCACGTCTTTGGGTGTGGCGGCAGGTGCCACCAGGCCCCACCAGGTGTCGATCGCAAAGCCCTTGAGCGTGTCTGCCATGGGTGGCACCTCGGGCAGGGCCGGTGAGCGTGCCAGCGTCGTCACTGCAATGGCCTTGAGCTTTCCGGAGCGGATATTGGGCGCTGCCGTGGCCAAGTTGTCAAAGTTGAAATCCACCTGCCCACCCAACAGCGCCAACTGCGCCGGGTTGCCGCCGTTGAAGGGGATGTGCACGGCAGAAATACCGGCTTCTTTTTTGAACATTTCGCCCGCCAGGTGGCCGGCGCTGCCATTGCCACCGCTGCCGTAATTGAGTTTGTCGGGGTTGGCCTTGGCATAAGCCACCAGATCGGCCAGGGTGCCGATCTTGAGTCGCTGGGCAGCGTCGGCATTCATCACCAGCACATTGGGCACACGCAGCATCTGCGTGATCGCCGCAAAGTCTGTCGCTGCGTTGTAGGGCATGGCCTTGTACAACCACGGGTTGATGGCGTGGGTGGCGGTCGCGGCAATGCCGATGGTCAGGCCATCGGGTGCGGCTTTGGCCACCGCGTCGGCACCAATGTTGCCGCCGGCGCCGGGCCGGTTCTCAATGATGACCGTGCCCAAGCTGTCTTTGACCCGCTCTGCCAGCACCCGGGCCGTGACGTCAATCGGGCCGCCTGCGGCGTAGGGCACGATCAGTCGGATGGGTTTGCCCTGCGCCAGGGCGAGGGGGCCGGTCAGGGTGGCCAGAAGGGCGAGGGCAGGCAGCAGCAGTGTGGTCAGTTTCATGAATTTGAGGGCTCGAAGTTAGGGACGACGGATCGGTTGGGTCAGATGCGGGCCTTGTCGGCCTCTGAGGTGAAGGAGTCGGCAAAAAATTCGTCTTCGGGCAGGCTGGCCTGCGCGATGTAGGCGGCTCGGGCCGAGTCGATCACAATGGGCGCGCCGCAGGCATAGACTTGGTGGCCGCTGAGGTCAGCAAAATCATCCAGCACCGCTTGGTGCACAAAACCGGCGCGGCCGGCCCAGTTGTCTTCTGGCAGAGCATCGGAGATCACCGGCACGTAATGCACGTTAGGCATCGCAGCCAACTGGGCCTGTACCCAGTCGCCCAGGTACAGGTCGGCCGGCCGGCGGCCACCCCAGTAGAGCGTCGTGGGCCGTGTGATGCCTTTGAACTGCATGTGCTCCAGCACCGCCTTGATCGGCGCAAAGCCAGTGCCCGAGGCCAGCAAAATGATCGGTTTGGTGCTGTCCTCTCTGAGGTAGAAGCTGCCAAACGGCCCCTCAATGCGCAAGATCTCCTTCTCTTTCATGATCTTGAACACATGGTCGGTGAACTTGCCGCCCGGCATGTGCCGGATGTGCAGTTCCAGACCGGAGGCCAGTGTGTGAGGTGCGTTGGCCATGGAGTAACTGCGTCGGGCACCGTCTCGCAGCAAGAACTCCACATACTGGCCGGCGTGGTAGCTGAAGCTGTCGTTGGCCGGCAATTGCAGCTTGAGCAGCATCACGTCGGTTGATTTTTTCTCCAGAAGGTTGACCCGGGTTGGCATCTTCTTGATCGGGAACGCCCCTTCGCTGGTGACTTGGCGCGACTCCAGAATCACATCGCTGTGCGCCACGCCGCAGCAGGTCAGGACCATACCGGCAGCTTCTTCTTCGGGGCTCAAGGCCTTGCTTTGATGCACCCCGTGCACCACAGTGCCGCTGAGTTTTTTGCACTTGCAGGAGCCGCAGGCGCCATCTTTGCAGCCGTAGGGCAGGCCGACGCCCTGGCGGATGCCTGCCGCCAGCATGGTTTCATCGGCATTGGCGCTGAAGCTGCGACCGCTGGGCTCGATGGTGATCTGGAAGGCCGCAGAGGCGGTTTCGGGGCGGCTCATGGTGTTCGGTATCCTTGGGGGTTGCACGTTTTGGGAAAGCCCCTGATTTTGCCCTCAAACCCAAGCCCCCATGGCAGTTTGTATGCCTCTCGGCCCGGCGCACTGCCGGCGCGTTTTCGTCGCCAGCGCCTGCTGATCGTTGGCTGTGGTGACGTCGGCTTGCGCGTGGCCAAAGCGCTGCCGACCCGCGTGCGGGTGTTGGCTCTGACCTCCAGCCCCGACCGCAGCGCTGAACTGCGCGCACTCGGAATCACGCCATTGCGAGGCAATCTGGACGACAGCCGCAGCCTGCAACGCCTGGCCGGCCTGGCGCACCGCGTGCTGCATTTGGCGCCGCCGCCTGGTGAAGGCTGGCAAGACCCGCGCACGCTGGCCCTGACCCGGGCGCTGCGCCGGCGCAGCCCGCCGATTGGCCTGGTCTATGGTTCGACCAGCGGCGTCTACGGGGATTGCCAGGGTGCTATTGCTACAGAAAATAGAGCACCTAACCCAGACACACCAAGGGCTAGACGTCGAATTGATGCTGAAGAGGCGGTGCGTTTCCTGGGCCGCTCCGCCGGCGTGCGCAGCAACATTCTGCGCATCCCAGGCATTTACGCGCCAGACCGCTTGGGCGGCACGCCGCGTGCCCGGCTGGAAAAAGGCACGCCGGTGCTGCGCGCAGAGGACGACGTCTACACCAACCACATTCACGCTGACGACCTGGCACGCGCTTGCATCGCCGCCATGTGGCGCGGCTTACCGCAGCGAATTTACAACGTCAACGACGACACTGCGCTGAAAATGGGGGACTATTTCGATGTGGCGGCGGACCTTTACGGCCTGACCCGCCCGCCCCGCATTGCCCGCGATGCGGCTGGCGGTCAGTTGCCGCTGATGCTGCTGAGCTTCATGAGCGAATCACGCCGCTTGGACAACACGCGCTTGAAGCAGGAGTTGGGCCTGCGGCTGCGCTACCCCACGGTCGAATCTGGTTTGAGAGCATGAACTTACCAACCACGCTCAGGCACAGCCCGGCGGCAGAGCGCAATGGCCAGGCCATACTGACCCGCTTAAAGCAATTGTTGCCGGCGCAGGGTCGGGCGCTGGAGATCGCCAGCGGCACGGGCCAGCATGTCGCCCTTTTCGGCGCTAATTTGCCCGGGTGGACCTGGCAGCCAAGCGACTTGAACGCCGATGATTTTCCGTCCATCAACGAGTGGTGCGCTCAGACCGGCGCCACCCAGGTGCGGCCGCCTCGCCTGCTGGATGTGCTGGCCACCCTCTGGCCTGCCGCTGGTGCGGCATTTGAGCAGCCTTTTGATGTGATTTTTTGCGCCAACATGCTGCACATTTCGCCTTGGGCCTGCTGCCACGGCCTGATGCAGGGGGCTGCACGTCACCTGGCGGCAAACGGACGACTGATCACCTATGGCCCTTATTTTGAGCGCGACGTGCCCAGTGCGCCCAGCAACCTGGCGTTTGACGGCAGTTTGCGGGAGCGTGACGCCACTTGGGGCATCCGTGACTTGCATGAGGTGGTGGCCCAAGCCGAACTCGCTGGGCTTCGCTTGGCAAGCCGTTTGGACATGCCGGCCAATAACCTCTTGCTGGTGTTTGAGCGCCAGGCCGGTTAACGCTCCGCCACGGCATCACCCCAGGGTGACATGATCTCGGTACAGCCCATGTTCATGCCGGCTTCGCGCAGCACCGCTGCCGGGCAGGCGAACGCGTAAGGAAACACGGTGCGCCGCGTTGTCACGGTGGGGAAGGCTTGCGACAGCGCGGCTAGCACCTCGGCGGGCAAGGCACCGTCGGCAATCAAGGTGGCACCGCCGCTCATGTCGATGCGCGGTTGGTGAAAGGCCTGCTCCAGGCTCAGCCCGTGGTCAAGTAGAAACGAGCTGATTTGCAGCACGGTGCCCAGAATCTTCCGACCACCCGACGCGCCAAGGGCGAATTGACGGCCATTGGCATCTTGGCCCACAACAGGGCAGTAATTGGCCAAGCAACGCTTCCCCGGACCAAGAGAGTTTGGTTTGCCGGGTTCGGGGTCGAACCACATGATGCCGTTGTTCATCAGCAAGCCCGTACTGGGCGAGACGACGCGCGATCCGAAAATTGACAGCAGCGTCTGTGTGGCCGCGCACAGGTTGCCGTGGCGGTCCACGACACTGAAGTGGGTGGTGCAAGACGGTGCATGGGGCGCTTCTGCGTCGCCCATATGTTCCAACCGGTTGCGAAAGGCGGCGTCCAATGCGCGCGCATAGGCCATATAACTGTCGGCACCCGGCGCGCCAGGCTGCGGGGTCAGGCCCGGTGCCAGCATATCCAGGCAATGCCGCAGGCTGGGCCCAG
>RFWA01000840.1 GCA_009922295.1 Betaproteobacteria bacterium | reverse complement strand
GACGTCGCGGCCAGTTACCAGTTCATGGTGGACGCCTTCAGCCAGGGCCACTATGTCATCGCACCCGACTGGCGTGGTTTCGGACTAACCGGTGGTGGTGGCGCGGACTGTTACTGGCACCCCGACTACCTGGCCGACCTGGATTTTTTGCTGGACCACTACGCCCCTGACCAGGCGGTGAACCTGGTAGGCCACAGCATGGGTGGCGGGGTGGCCATGCAGTATGCCGGCGTTCGCCCCGAGCGGGTGCGCCGTCTGGTCAACCTGGAGGGCTTTGGCATGCCCGCCACCCGGCCCGATCAGACCGCCGAACGCCTGGGCCGCTGGATGAACGAGCTCAAGCAACTGCATAAGGGCGAGTTGGCACTGCGTGCCTACGCCGAGCCAGCCGGCGTGGCACGCCGCCTCATGAAAACCAACCCCCGACTAGGGCAAGACAAGGCCGACTGGCTGGCGCAACACTGGGCCAGCCAAAACCAGGCTGGCGAGTGGCAGATCTTGGGCGAGCCTGGGCACAAGCTGCCCAATGCCTACCTGTACCGGGTGGACGAGGTGCTGACGCTGTATGCCCGCATCAGCATGCCAACACTGATGGCAGAGGCCGCCGACGACAGGTTCGAGGGTTGGTGGAAAGGCCGTTTTACTCTGGCCGAACACCACGAGCGCTTGCGCGCTGTGCCCCAGGCGCGCATCGTGCGCATCGAGGACGCCGGCCACATGATGCACCACGACCAGCCAGAGCTGCTGGCTGCACTGATAGAAGACTTTATCGCCTGATGCCGGGCGGCATGAGAAAATCTGCCTCACTATTCACCGCAACGATCAGGATATCCATCATGGAAGCAGAACACATCAACCTCATTGGCACCCAATTGGCAGATCTGAGCGCACGCACTGCCGCGCTCAGGGGGTATCTTTGACTACGATGCCAAAGCCGAACGTCTGAGGACAGTCAACGCCTCGTTGGAAGACCCCACGGTCTGGAACGACCCCAAACGAGCCCAGGAACTCGGCCGCGAGAAAAAATCACTCGACGGCATTGTGCTCACCCTCAATGACCTGACGCGCGAGCTGGGCGACAACAGCGAGCTCTACGACATGTCCAAGGAGGACGG
>RFWA01000839.1 GCA_009922295.1 Betaproteobacteria bacterium | reverse complement strand
TATGCTGAAGCTGCGCACGTCATCGCGCAGGTGGCACCAGGCGTCTAGGTACCAGTTATCTCTGTAGTGAACCAGGCGCTGGGGCGAGACTTCGCGCTCCGTGACCTTGCCGTTTTGACGGCTGAAGTGCCAGATTTTGATGCGTTTGCGCGCCATGGTGGCCGCTGCAACGCCTTCAAAGGACTTGATCACCAGTTGTCGCTTACCCGCATGGACAACCCGGATATGGCGGGAAATATCTTTGCTGGCCAAACCATGCTTTTCCATCAGCTCAGCCAGCCGCCCTTGTAAGGGTTTGAGCTTGGGGCCTATCAGCCCGGGCTCGAGCTGGGTCATCAGATGCTGGATGGTTACCAGGGACAAGACCTCCTCAGGGCTGAACCAAAGGCCCGGCAATTCGGAGTCAGTATGACCCTGTCGCATGACGTAGCCGCCTTGGTCGCGGTCGTATTCAATAGGAACATGCAGTTGGTCGCGTAGCTTGGCCAGGTCGCGCTTAAAGGTTGCTTCAGAGATTTCCAGCTTGTCCATCAGCTCCTGCCGTGGGACGGCGCGCTTACCCAGCAGCAGTTCTTTGTACTTGTAGAGGCGGACGATTTCACTCATACGAGGCGGGCCTTTGCTTCTTGGGTGGTTGATAGTATCAGCCCCCCTTTCGAGGAACAAAATGGGCGCGCCATGCCTGACGCACCCGGAAAACAGTTCGATCAGCGGCTGCGGCCCTTACCTTCCTCAGCCTTTTTACGTAGAAAAGCAGGCATTTCTGAACCAGTTTCGTCGCGGCTATAGAGGATTTCATCCCGCGAGGACAGGCGACTGGACATTCGTCGGGCTGAAAACTGGCTCTCCTTGCCCATCATTTCCGCGTCATGCTCAGCCAGATCGCGCAGGCGTGCCAGCTTGTCGTGCAGCCAGGGGTGTCCACCAAATTTGGACTGAAGTCGGTCTAGCAATTCCCGCACAGCGCGCATGTCACCCTTGCGTGCCAAATCCCGCAAGGCCTGGCTTTCTTTTGCAAACTCCAGTTCCATAGTTCGACGCTCAACCAAGGAGTCGACTGCCAAGGCTTCAAAGGCACTGTGGGCGACCACAGGGAGGCTGAGCATTTCCATCATGGGCAAAAGC
>RFWA01000838.1 GCA_009922295.1 Betaproteobacteria bacterium | reverse complement strand
CTTCAACATCAACTGGCCTTATTTGAGAAATGTTTACACGACCGCTCATTAAATCATTGACACCAGGAAGTATTAGAACTTTCATTTCCAGCTTATTTGCTTGTTCCAATATTTGTCATTGCGCACCAGCGTGACCTGGACCCCGCGCTGCCAGCCCTGGAACATGTAGGGGCCGCTGCCAACTGGCTTGAGGTTGAAGGCATCCTTGCCGACGGCCTCAACCACTGCCTTGGGCACGATCGACAGCTTGACCAGCTGCGCCAGCAGGGCCGGGTAGGGACCATTGGTGGTCAAACGCACGGTGTTGGGCGCAGACACCTCAGCCTTGATGATCTTGTCGAACTGGCCAAGTTGGGGGCTGCCGAACTTGGGGTCGGTAATGCGGCGCGCGCTGTAGGCCACGTCCTCGGCCGTGAGCTTCTGGCCGTCGTGGAACAGCACGTCGGTACGGATCTGGAACTCAAGCACCGTCTCGGACACCTGCTTCCAGGCAGTGGCAATCTGCGGCACGATCTCGCCCTTGTTATTGCGGGTGATCAGGTTGTCAAACACATTGCGGTAGACGGCGTAACTGTCCGGATTCCACTGCACGTGCGGGTCCAGCGACGAAGGCTCATTCACCAGATCAACAACAAAGCGATCTTTTGAGGCCAGCACTGAGCTGGTTGACAAGGCTATGAGCAGGCCAACGGAACCTGCGATGATTTTTTTATGAATGGCGGACATAGCGATTTTTTTGCTGAGAAGGATACGGTGGGGGGCTCGTGTTTAAGCGCGTGCCGCCCTCAGCTTGAGCGAGAATTCTTGAAGCACGGCAATACCACTGGCCTCGGCCCGGTGGCACCAGGCCTGCAATTCGGCGGCGAGTTGCTCACGGGTGTGAGAGCGATTCAGCCAGAGTTGGCGCAGTTCTTCGCGCATGGTGACCATTTTGTCGAGCACCGGCGAGACCGAGCGGGCCAGGGCCAGCAGGCCCACGGCCGATGCCGGCACCTTGTCAGCGTCGCGGTGCAGCCAACGCCGGGCGGCTTGGATCACGGCAGCATCGGCGCTGCGCTGTTTCATCACCATCAGCTCGCTCTTGCAGGCCCGGCGAATATCCTTGGCATAGCCAGCCATGATTTCATAGCGGTTGG
>RFWA01000837.1 GCA_009922295.1 Betaproteobacteria bacterium | reverse complement strand
TGCCGCACCAGCCTGCCCGGCGTGTTTGCCGCCGGTGATGTGACCACTGTCCCGTTCAAGCAAATCGTTATCGCCGCAGGCGAGGGCGCCAAGGCCGCGCTCAGCGCGTTTGATTACCTGATTCGCACGCCCGAGCCTGTGGCTGAGAATGAGCATGCATTGGCGTGAGGCTGCAAAGCCTGTGCGTCAGCTATGAGGCATTGAATGAGAAGGGAAAGTGATCAGCAAGCTAAACTGAATTCATGTTCGCCAACCGGGTTTCCCTATGAATGACAGTCTTGCCAAACGGCCGAATGCGGTGGTGTTGCTGAGCGGCGGCCTGGACTCAACCACGGTGCTGGCCATGGCCGCAGAACAAGGCTTTGCCCCTTATGCCTTGAGCTTTCAATACGGCCAGCGCCACGCCCACGAATTGCTGGCTGCTGAGGCCGTCGCCCGCAAGCTGCGCGCCGTCAAGCATGTGGTTGCCAACATAGACCTGCGCGAATTCGGCGGCTCTGCCTTGACCGCCGATATAGATGTACCCAAAGGCCGCTCGGCGCAACACATGGCACAAGGCATACCGGTCACTTATGTGCCGGCCAGAAACACGGTGTTTCTCAGCTTTGCCCTGGCCTGGGCCGAGACCCTGGGTGCGACGGATATTTTTATCGGCGTTAACGCTTTGGATTACTCCGGCTACCCGGATTGCCGGCCCGAATACATAGCCGCTTATGAAGCCATGGCCAACCTGGCCACCAAAGCAGGTGTCGAAGGCGCACAAAAACTGAGAATCCATTCGCCGCTGATCAGCTTGTCCAAGGCGCAAATCATTCTTGAAGGCATGCGCCTGGGTGTGAATTACGCCGACACCAGCAGCTGCTACGACCCGGGCCCGGACGGTAAGCCATGTCAGGCCTGCGATTCGTGCATTCTGCGCGCCAAGGGCTTTGCCGAGGCGGGCGTGGCTGATCCGCTGTATCTTGTGCACGGCATAGTCTGAGGCATTTCCTGACTTACCTGTGATGCAGCAGGACTTAACATAGCCCTGCGAGCAGCCTGACTGCGCTTACAACAACAAGGAGACACAGATGCAAGACTCACTCAAAGGCCGGGTGGCCTGGATCACCGGCGGCGGCAGCGGTATCGGCCTGGCCGGT
>RFWA01000836.1 GCA_009922295.1 Betaproteobacteria bacterium | reverse complement strand
GCGGCCTAGCGACTCCTAAGCTGCGGCCAGCGCCGGCGCGACCAAGTGGCCTTCGGCGCGATAAAAAATCCCATTTAATCAACCCCAGGTCCGGGACAACAACTCGTCCAGTGCCTCGGCAATGGTTTGCCCTACTTGCGCCAAAGATCCGACCAACTCTCCCGGTTGATCGACAGCCACCGACACCACCGTTTCAGGCAGATTATTGGTGTGGGCCTTGGCCTGCGCCACGGATCAAGCCTTGGGCGGAAACCTGTGGAACATGAAGAACTCGTCGTCCTGGGTCCAGCCTCTGGCATGGTACAGATCCTGAGCCGGCACGTTGGATTGAGCCGCATTCAGACTGACCCGGCAGGCGCCAAGACGCCAGGCGTACTGCTCCACCGCTTGCAGCAAAGCCGTGGCGACACCGGCCCGACGCCCGGTTTCAGATACGAAAAGGTCATTGAGGATGAACACCCGTGCAAGCGCTGTGGATGAGTAACTCGGATAGAGCTGCGCGATTCCCACAGGCTGCTCATCAAGGGATGCCAAGAAGACGACCGACTCGCCGTGATCGAAGCGCTCGCGCAGAAACGCACGGCAGGCCTTGAGGTCCGAGGCTTTACCTTGGAACTGCCGATATTGGTCGAAGACCGCCGCGACATCATCTAGGTCAGCGAGAACAGCTTGGCGGATGACAGCGGACTTCATGGGCGAAGGACTTTCGCTAGGCACAGGTCAGGTCACCCAGTCGTACGCCACCGTGACCGGCGCATGGTCTGAGAACTTCTCGCCCTTGTAGATTTCCACGTTGCGAGCACCGGCCGCCAGTGTCGGCGTGGCCAGATGGTAATCCAGCCGCCAGCCCACGTTTTTGGCGTAGGCCTGGCCGCGGTTGCTCCACCAGGTATAGGCCGCATCGGTGGCTGTGGGTTCGAGTTGGCGGTACACATCCACCATTCCGGCCTCGGACAGCAGCTTGCTCATCCAGGCCCGCTCCTGAGGCAAAAAGCCGGAGTTGTTTTTGTTGCCTTTGAAGTTCTTCAGATCGATCTCGTGGTGCGCGATATTGATATCGCCGCACAGCACGAATTCGCGCTGGGCTTGGAGTGATTGCAGGTGCGGGTAGAAGCTGTCCAGAAAGCGGTATTTGGCCT
>RFWA01000835.1 GCA_009922295.1 Betaproteobacteria bacterium | reverse complement strand
TATACCAACGGCTATTCGGATCGACCCACATGAGCCCATTCCCTCATCCCGATTGATTTGATTGCTTCCGGGGTCTGGATGAGATTGTTCCAGGCTTCGCAGATCGCTTCTATGATCGTGTCATAATTTTCGAAGACCCGGTTCGAGAGCCAGTTGGCTCGCATATATTGCCAGATGTTTTCGACTGGATTGAGTTCCGGCGCCCGCGAGGGCAGCAGGATTGGCGTGATGTTGGTCGGCATGACGAGTTTGCTGGTGGCATGCCATGCTGCACGATCCATGATGAGGACGGCATGCGCGCCATTTGCGACATTGCGTGCTATTTCATCTACATGCGCTTGCATGGCTTCAGTGTTCACCCATGGCGATGCGATAGCCGCACCTGTTCCACGTGCAGGGCAAATCGCTCCGAACAGGTAGGCGTTTTCGTAACGCTGGTCGGCAGGTTGGTGAGGCCGCGTCCCGGTTTTCGCCCATTGACGGACGATTCCATTCTTTTGGCCGATCCTGGCTTCATCCTGGAACCAGATTTCAATCGGCGTTGTCTGCGGCAAGCCCTGGAGATGTGCGCTCAACGCGCGCGGGAAGTTTTTTTTTGAACGCTTCTACGATCTCACCGTTCTGTGCGGGATGTCTTGGGCGCGCACTGATGTGGGAGAAGCCAAGTTTCTTCAGAAGCGTACCGATGTATCGCTCGCAATAGTCAACGCCGAAGCGCTCCTTGACGACCCGCTGGAGATCGACCCGCCGCCAGCGAACGACGCCATCCTTCTCGCGGTCGGGCCCAGCCTCCACGATAGCAGCCAGTTCCTCAAGCTTTTCAGCACTCAACCTTGGTTCAACGCCACCTGCATGGACGTCGCACAAACCATCAGGCCCCTGATTATTAAACCGATGAACCCAGTCGCGAAGGGTTTGACGATCCATCCCGCCTATGCGGGCGGCGTCCGTCCGGCTCATGCCATCCAGCACGGCGGCAAGTGATAGAAGGCGTCGGCTCTGGTTGTTGTCCTTGGTTTTCTTGGCAAGCCGACGCAGGTCGGCAGGTGAATAATCGGTGCGAAGCGACAGGGCTGATGGCATGGCACGAATCTCCTCGCACCAAGGGAATCAGAACTTGACCTTCAGGGGAATCCCCCC
>RFWA01000834.1 GCA_009922295.1 Betaproteobacteria bacterium | reverse complement strand
TCTTCAAGCCCTACCCGCTGGGTCTCGTCGAACAGTGCTTCAGCCAGCAGGTAATAAGCGTGCTGGGCACCAACAGTGATAAGGATCTCCTCCTGCAGCGCAAACACACCGCGCTTGGGCAGTAGGCGCAGTCGAATCTGCTGGATCAGGTCAGGGACATCGTTAACTTCGAAATCGGGCGTCCAGTGCGGTAAATGCGAGCGCGCCAAACTGTGCACGCAGCACTCCCGAAAGGCCTCAGTCGGGAACAACTGCGGGTCATAAGTGCCATACACAAAGGGATAGGGGTAGGCGCTCCAGCGGTCCGGCTTGGACAGGGTCCGCTGGTCCACCAAGGACCGAAGGACCCGGCTTGACCAATCGGGCGGGAGGCCCGTGGGCTTGGCGCCCTGCCGCCCTGGCTCGTTTCGCTGGACCTCGGTGGTCCGCGCGTTCATGGTGACAAATACGCCACTGCGGGGCCGTGCATCCAAAAAACCGTCATCGACCAATTGGACATAGGCCGCCGTGACCGTGTTACGACTCAAGCCCAGAACTTTGGCCAACTCGCGCGACGAGGGCAAGGGCGCACCGTGCGGAAGTCGACCGTCAAGAATCGCCTGCACCACGGAGAGGCGCAGTCGCTGCTGCAGGGGCAAGGCGGGGCCGTCCTGGAGGCAGAACAGGCTTTCCCACTGAGCATGTCTGGGTCGTTGAGTATTGGACACGGCGATGGGCAGTATACGCAGCCGCTCAGCTGCCTGGTCCGCTGCCTGGTCCGCTGCCTGGTCAACTGCCTGGTCAACTGCCTGGCGCGCTGGCTCGCTCGAATCAAGGCATCTGGCTCTATATGTGCCGGACAATAGTGCCTATGCTCGCAATAAATCCGTTCTCTAGGAGTGCCCTGTGTCATCGTCCCCTAACCGCGTCACCACCGACACGCTCGCCGCTTTCAGTGAAGCATGGAACCATCATGACCTCGACGCCTTGATGTCCTTCATGACAGACGACTGCGTATTCATGACCGCTGGCGGCCCAGACGCCTGCGGCGCCCGACACGCTGGCACCGAGGCCGTACGCAAAGCCTTCGCCGGCGCATGGGCCACCTTGCCCGACGCCCAATGGCGCAATGGCCAACACTTTGTGCAGGGTGATTTCGGC
>RFWA01000833.1 GCA_009922295.1 Betaproteobacteria bacterium | reverse complement strand
GAAGGTGCGCACAGTACCGCGCAGCTCGCAGCTGTCTGGGATGACGTTGGTGGCCTCACCGGCGTGGATCATGGTGACCGAAATCACACCCGCGTCAATCGGCTTTTTGTTGCGGGTGATGATGGTCTGAAAGCCCTGCACCAGCTGGCAGGCCACCGGCACCGGGTCTAGCCCGTTGTGCGGCAGCGCCGCATGGCCGCCCTTGCCGCGAATGACCACCCTGAACTCATTGCTAGAGGCCATGACCGGGCCGGGGCTGACGGCAAATTTGCCCACGGCATAACCGGGCCAGTTGTGCAGGCCAAAGACGGCGTCCATGGGGAATTGCTCAAACAGGCCTTCTTTGATCATCTCGCGGGCGCCGCCGCCGCCCTCTTCGGCCGGCTGGAAGATGAGGTACACGGTGCCATCAAAATTGCGGTGTTTGGCAAAGTGCTGGGCCGCGGCCAGCAACATGGCGGTATGGCCGTCATGGCCGCAGGCGTGCATCTTGCCGGGGTTCTGGCTGGCGTGACTGAAGGTGTTGAACTCTTGCATGGGCAGGGCGTCCATGTCGGCGCGCAGGCCGATGGCCCGAGCCGAGGTGCCGCTCTTGACAATGCCGACCACACCCGTGGTGCCCAGGCCGCGGTGGATGGGAATGCCCCACTCGGTCAGCTTGGCGGCGACCACGTCGGCGGTTCGCACTTCTTGAAAGCACAGCTCGGGGTGGGCATGGATGTCGCGCCGCACATTGGCGATAGAGGCGGCTTGCGTGACAATGGAATCAATGATCTTCATAGGTTCTCCTTGACCCCAGTCTAGCGCCAAGCTGCGGCATGCGCCAGCACCCCTAACCCTTAGCCCACAATTTCAACGCCGGATTCGCCATGACACACACCGACACCGAAACCAACACCGGCACCCACCAAGTACGCGGCGCCTGTCCGCACGACTGCCCGGACACCTGTTCGCTGCTCACCACAGTGTCGGGCGGGGTGGCCATCAAGGTGCAGGGCAACCCGGCGCACCCGGCAACGGCTGGCACGCTGTGCACCAAGGTGTCGCGCTACACCGAGCGCACTTACCACCCAGATCGGTTGCTGCAGCCCATGAAGCGGGTGGGCCCCAAGGGAAGCGGCCAGTTTGAACCGGTTGCCT
>RFWA01000832.1 GCA_009922295.1 Betaproteobacteria bacterium | reverse complement strand
AGCCGATCAGCTCGACAAAGGTCGAGCCAAAAATGCTCACCAGCCCGCGTGTGGCGCCTGCCGGGCGGGTCATGACTCGCGGCTCATGGCTGGCGGTTCAGCCCGCTTCGCCGCCAGCACGGCAGCGGCCACTTCGGCAAAGCCTGCGCCACGCTCTGCCACGGTCACGTAAAGCGGCAGGTGGGTGAGCTGCGCCGCAACGCCCAGGATGTTGGCCACGCCCACGCTGTGGGCAAAGTGCTGGAACATCACCTGGTCATTGGCCGAGTCGCCCACGTAGGCCCAGCGCGCCAGCTCGGCGTCCAGCACCCGCTGGTACAACTGCTGCACGATCCAGCGCGCCCCCGAGAGTTTGTTGTGGCTGCCGTACCAGCCATTGATGTGGATGCTGCTGACGGTGGCCGTCATGCCCTCGGCCTGCATGATCTGCACCACCTGGGCGATCTGCTCGGGCGGTAGCCGGGTGAATTCGCTGTGGTCGATGGCAATGTCGGTCTCGCGCCCGGCCGAGTCTTGCGCCAATGTGGCGCCTGGCACCTCGCGCAACAGGCGCTGAGCCACGGCCCGCATGCGCTGGAAGTTACTGGCCCGGGTAGTGGCATCCTGTTGGTATAGTTTTGATAGCAGACTATCCAATGGTGGCGTGGCCTGGAGGCCTATTTGGTTATGAATAAACGCCACAGCACCGTTTTCAGCCACCATGGCATCCACCGGCCAGGTTTGGGCAAATGGCGCGCACCAGCCGATGGGGCGGCCGGTGATGGCGATCACCGTCAGCCCAGCGGTTTGGAGCGCCTGCAGGGCCGCCAGCGCATCGGGGGTGATGGCGCCTTTGGTGGTCAGGGTGTCGTCAATGTCGGTGAACACGCCCATCAGCTGGCGGCGCTCGGTGGCGGGCCAGTGTTGCAGGGGGGTCATGGGCGCCCGGTCAGCCCGCGCTGCCCAGGGCCAACCCGGCATGCTCCCGCAGCGGGTGGAAGTGGATTTTGGGGAAGCGCTCCTGCGCCAGCCGCACGTCGTAGGGCGAGGTGCACAGGTAGGCCAGGGTGTTGGCGGCGTCTAGCGCCATGCGCATGGGGTAGGCATCGCAAAAGGTCTTCAGCTCGGCCGGCGTGTCGGCTGTGATCCAGCGGGCGCCGG
>RFWA01000831.1 GCA_009922295.1 Betaproteobacteria bacterium | reverse complement strand
TGGTGGTCCTGGGGTGGGGTTGATTCAGCTGTCAGCCCTGCGCGGTATCGGGCGGGGCTTGCAGTTCAATGTGGCTGAGCGCCTGTGCCGCCCGCTGCAGGATGGGCAACATAGCCAGCACCTTGTCGGGGGTCAGCCGCATGATTGGCGCTTGCACGGCGACGCACAGGTTGGACCTGCCTGCGCTGGAGGGCACCAGCACCGCAGCGCACAGCAGGCCGGGTAAAAACTCTTCGTTGTCCAGTGCATAGCCCTGGCTTTTGACCTGCCTGAGTTCTTCTTCAAGCAGCGCTGGGTCGGTCAGGGTCTTGCCTGTGTAAGCGGTCAGCGGCGCATGGGACAGCAGGCGCCGGCGCTGGGCCGGGCTCATTTGCGACAGGAACATCTTGCCGCTGGCCGAGCAGTGCGCCGGCACGCGAGAGCCCGGGTGCAGGTAAAAGCGCAGCGGTGCTGCCGTTTCCACCCGGTCCAGGTAGATCACCTCGCTGCCGGCCAGGGCGGTGATGTTGCAGCTTTCACCCAACTCGTCCACCAGGTGCCGCAGCACCAGATGCTGGGCGCCATGGTAGGTGTTGTTGAGCAACAGGTTTTCGGCCAAGCGGCGCAAGCGCAGCCCGGTGCTGTAGTGGCGACCATCGCCCTGGCGCTGTACCAGGCCAGCTGATTCGAGCTGCTGCAGCATGCGGTGCAGAGTCGGTTTGGGCAGGGCGGTTTCTTCGACCAGGCTGGGCAAGGAGAACAGCTGGTCTTTGGCGGCAATGGCTTCAAGTAGCGAAAACAGGCGCAGCGTCGGCGTATCGCCATTGATTTCGACGATGTCTGGCTTCTGTACGGGCACGGCTTTCATGGCATGGAATGATATCGAAATTCCAAAAAATTGTCGATTTCGTTCTAGTTATCGATATTCAGGTTGACCCGGCAAAAACCTGATCCTAAAATCCGACGCAGCATGCCATGTCCTAAGCCACGACCCAACCGCCGATTTTCAGGAGAATCTTTCCCATGAACGACACCAACGCCAACAAGACCGCCGTGCCCGCCGGACCACAAAAAATGACGCCCTCCGAGGCTTTTGTCGAGACCATGGCCGCCAATGGCGTGACCGAGATCTTCGGCATCATGGGCTCGGCCTTCATGGAC
>RFWA01000084.1 GCA_009922295.1 Betaproteobacteria bacterium | reverse complement strand
CGGCCTACCGCGCCGACATCACTTACGGCACCAATAACGAATACGGCTTTGATTACCTGCGCGACAACATGGTCTACGAGGTGGCAGACCGGGTGCAACGTGGCCTCAATTACGCCATCGTCGACGAGGTGGACTCCATCCTGATCGACGAGGCTCGCACGCCGCTGATCATCAGCGGCCAGGCCGAAGACCACACCAGCCTGTACATCGCCATCAATCGGGCTGTGCCGCAGTTGCAGCAGCAGGAGGGTGAGGCCGACCCGCGTACTGGCGAAGGCATCATCAAGCCGGGCGATTTCACCCTGGATGAAAAAAGTCGCCAGGTGTTCTTGACCGAGCAGGGTCATGAGAACGCCGAGCGTATCTTGTTCGAAATGGGGCTGATCCCTGAAGGTGCCACCCTCTATGACCCGGCCAATATCACGCTGGTGCACCACCTGTATGCAGCGCTGCGGGCCAAACACCTGTATCACCGGGACCAGCACTACGTGGTGCAAGAAGACGAAATCGTGATCGTGGACGAATTCACCGGACGCCTGATGAGCGGGCGGCGCTGGAGCGAAGGCCTGCACCAGGCGGTCGAGGCCAAGGAAGGGGTGGCGATCCAGCCAGAAAACCAGACCATGGCGTCGATCACCTTCCAGAACTATTTCCGGCTTTATGGCAAGCTCGCGGGTATGACCGGCACGGCCGATACCGAAGCCTACGAATTCCAGGAAATCTACGGGCTGGAGACCGTGGTGATGCCGCCCAACCGGCCCAGCCGGCGCAAGGATGAGTTGGACCGGGTCTACAAGACAACCCGTGAAAAGTATGAAGCCGCCATCCAAGACATCCGTGAATGTTATGAACGCGGTCAGCCGGTGCTGGTGGGTACCACCTCGATCGAAAACTCCGAGATCATCTCGCAGCTGCTGGATAAAGAAAAGCTGCCGCACCAAGTGCTCAACGCCAAGCAGCACGCGCGCGAGGCGGATATCGTGGCCCAGGCGGGGCGCCTGAAAATGATCACCATTGCCACCAATATGGCGGGCCGTGGTGGCGCTGGGTGGTTTGCGCATCATTGCGACCGAGCGGCATGAATCCAGGCGTATCGACAACCAGTTGCGCGGCCGCTCCGGTCGCCAAGGGGACCCAGGCTCATCGCGTTTCTACTTGAGTCTGGACGACGCCCTGATGCGGATTTTTGCAGGCGACCGCGTCAAAAGCATCATGGACCGGCTCAAGATGCCTGACGGCGAGGCGATCGAGGCCGGCATCGTCACCCGCAGCATCGAAAGCGCCCAGCGCAAGGTCGAGGCGCGCAACTTTGACATGCGCAAGCAGCTGCTTGAGTATGACGATGTCTCTAATGATCAGCGCAAGGTCATTTACCAGCAGCGCAATGAAATTCTGGATGCGGCGGACTTGACGGCCCAGATCACGTCCTTGCGAGAAGGCTGCTTTGCCGACCTGGTGCGCCAATATGTGCCGCTTGAGTCGGTGGAGGAACAGTGGGACATCGCTGGCCTGGAAAAAGTATTGGCTGAGGAGTGGCAGTTGACCCTCACCCTGCAGCAGCAGATCAGCGCCGCCAGCGCCATCACCGATGAAGATTTGCTGGAGGCCGTGACCACAGAGGCCAACGCTGCTTTCGCCGCCAAGATAGCGCAGGTGGGCAATGGCAATTTCATTCAGTTCGAGCGCATGGTCCTGTTGCAAAGCATTGACACCCATTGGCGCGAACACCTGAGTTCACTCGATTACCTGCGGCAGGGCATTCACCTGCGGGGCTATGCCCAAAAGCAACCCAAGCAGGAGTACAAGCGCGAAGCCTTCGAGCTGTTTGGCCAGCTGCTCGACTCGGTCAAGAACGAAGTGACCCGGCTGCTGATGACAGTCAAGATCCAATCCAGTGAGCAAATTGAGGAGGCCGCCGTGGCGATGGAGCAGCGCGCCGAGAGCATCACCAATGTCACCTACACCGCGCCCACCGGGACCGGCGAGGTGCAAACCACGGTAGACCCAACCACTGTCGGGCAAGCCTCGGGCCCATTCGCCGCAGTGCCCCGGGTTGGCCGTAATGAACCCTGCCCCTGTGGCAGCGGCAAGAAATACAAGCAGTGCCACGGCAAGTTGGCTTGAGGTCCCGTCCCCCGGCCCGCACGAGCGCTATGGGGTGATTGACAGCGTGGCGCCAAGCTGACGCAGTGTCGGTTCCCAGCCCTGGCCACGGGCCTGGCGGTACAAAGTGACGCTGGCGTACCAAGGGCTGTCAGCCCGATCCTGGAGCCATCGCCAGTCGGGCGAGGGCGGCAGCAGTACATGGGTGGGTCGCCCTAGTGCGCCACTCAGGTGGGCCACGCTGGTATCGACACTGATCACTTGATCCATCAACTCGCACAGGGCTGCCGTGTCGGAGAAGTCCTGGATCAGGGCGCCAAAATGCTTGAGGCCGGGATTGGCGTTGAGGGTTTCCTGGTCGCCGTCGCGAAGTTCTTTTTGCAGACTGACGTAGTCAACACCCTCAGGCAGGTAGGGCAGTAATGCGGCCAGCGGCACGCTGCGGAAATGGTCATGGTTGTGGCTGGCGTTCCCGCGCCAGACCAGTCCAATCCGGGGTCTACGGGCCGGCCCCAAGCACTCGGACCAAAGGGCGATCTTGGCCGGGTCGCTGCGCAGGTAGCTTTGCTGGTGTGGGATCGTGGCCAGGGTGGTCTTGAGTGCCAGCGGCAGGCTGAGCAGCGGGCAGTGGTAGTCGAAGCCAGACAGGTCTGAGCCGGTCCTGATCACCTCGACATCGTTGGCAGCGGCCTTGAACAGGTCAAACAGCGCGGCCGGCGCCTCTACGCTCACTTGTGCGCCCAGCGCCCTGACCAGGGTGGCATACCGAAAAAACTGGATGGCGTCGCCGAGCCCCTGTTCACAGTGCAGCAGGATCGATTTGCCCGCCAGGGGTGCTTCACCCAGCCACAGCGGCTGCGCAAAGTGAGCTGGACGCAAGCCGGTCTTGGCGTTGCGCCAACGCCACTCGTACAAAGGCCAGCCCTGGCCGAAATCACCCTTGGCCAGCAGCGCCAGCGCTTTGTTCCAGTGGGCATCCGGGTAGTCCGGCAGCAGGCCGATGCATGTATCAAAGCTGGTAATCGCAGCGTCCATCTGGCCCAGGTCCTGCAGCGCAAGACCTCGGTCACAATGAAACTCGCCCGCCTGGGGGTTGATGGCGATGGCTCGGTCGTGGCTGGCCAGCGCGGCAGCAGGGTCGCCGATTTCACGCAATGCCAGCCCGCGGTTGTACCAGCCAATGGCATAGCCCGGGTCGATGGCAAGACCACGGTCATGACAGTCGATGGCGGCCTGGTATTGGCGCAGGTGCTTGAGCGCCAGGCCGAGGTTGTTCAGGGGTTGCGGGTCGCCCGGTCGCAGGGCGATGGCGCGCTCAAAACTTTCCACAGCCAAGGCATCCTGCCCTAGGTCACGAAGGGCGACGCCGCGGTTGTTGTACGCCCGGCTGTGCTCGGGTTGGAGCGCAATCACCTGGTTGTAACTGGCCACTGCCTCGGCATGGCGGCGCAGGGTATGAAGGGCGCAAGCGCGGCTGTACCAAATGCCTTCCTGATTGGGTGCCAAGGCCAGTGCCTGGTCGTAGCTCGAGATCGCGGCTTCGGTTTGCCCGAGTTCGACCAGTATGTTGCCCCGGTTGAGCAGGGCGGCGACGTGATCGGGTTGGATGGTGAGAAGCCGGTTGTAGCAGTCCACGGCAGCCTGTTGATCTTTGCCCATTTGCAAGGACATGCCCAGGTTGAAATGGGCGCCAACGTAGTCTGGTTGCAGTCGGATCGCGCGTCGGAAGCTGGCGGCAGCCAAAGTCGCCTGGCCCAATGCCATCAAGGCGTTGCCGTGGTTGAAGTGGAAGATGGCAAAGTGCGGATGGATGGCAATGGCCTTGGCAATCAAAGTCGCTCCGCGCTGCGGGTCGTTGCTCTGGTTGGCAATGACACCGAGCAGGTGCAGGGCGTCAAAATGCCGTGGTTGGATCCTGAGGATGGCCTCATAGATCAACTGTGCCTCTTCAAGCAAACCCTGCTGGTGCAGTGCCAAAGCTTTATGCAACTGGGCCTGGGTCGAGCCACCTGTCCGAGCTTTGCCGGTGCGGTGCGATGGATGGTGTTTGACAGTCATGCGCACAATGTAGGGGGATGCCTGATCCCTGATTTACAGAAAAGCAGCTTGATTCAGGCCTATTCAACGCGACCAGCCATGAGTGCCGGCCTGTCGTAAGTCACTCTGCCGGCGTAGGGGCCAGATAAATTTCAGATAATCCAGCACTTACCCGAGGAATCTCCATGCCCGTTAATCTGAGTCCCCCCAACCCCGCCCAGTTGTACCCGATTGCCGGCGTTCGGCTCGGCGTTGCCGAGGCTGGCATCCGTAAGGCCCATCGCAAGGATCTGACGGTGGTGTTGCTGGAGCCTGGGGCCTCGGTGGCCGGCGTGTTCACTCCTGTTGATCAACACGGGCAATGCCAATGCCGGCACCGGCGCCGACGGAAGGGCCCGCGCCCTGAGCACCTGCGCCGCTCTGGCGGGCAAACTGGGTCTGGCTCAGCAGCAGATCCTGCCTTTTTCCACCGGCGTCATCATGGAGCCCTTGCCCAACGAGCGGATCGAGGCCGGCCTGGACGCAGCACTGGCCGACGCGCGGGAAGACAACTGGTTGCGCGTGAGCGAAGCCATCATGACCACCGATACCTTGCCCAAGGCCTTCGGTGCGCAGCTTCACATCGGCGGCAGCCGGGTCAGCATCACCGGGGTCAGCAAGGGCGCGGGCATGATCCGGCCCAACATGGCCACCATGCTGGGCTTCATCGCCACCGATGCCTGCGTCAGTCCGGCCCTCATGCAGCAACTGGCGATGGAACTGGCTGAAGCGTCGTTCAACCGCGTGACGGTGGATGGCGATACCTCCACCAATGACTCGCTGGTGGTCATTGCCAGCAACCGAGCCTCGCACGCTCCGATCGAGTCGCTGGCCAGCGCCGAGGGGCAAGCCCTCAAGGCCGCCATGCTGGGCGTGGCCCAGCAACTGGCCCAGGCCATTGTGCGTGATGGTGAGGGCGCTACCAAGTTCATCACCGTTTCGGTCGAGGGTGGCAAAACCATGGCCGAGTGCCGGCTGGTGGCTTATGCGATTGCGCATTCGCCGCTGGTCAAGACCGCGTTTTTTGCCAGCGACCCTAACCTGGGCCGCATTCTGGCCGCTGTGGGCTACGCCGGCATAGCCGACCTGGACCAGTCCTGCATTGACCTGTACCTGGACGATGTCCATGTGGCGGTCCAGGGTGGGCGTCACCCCGCCTACCGCGAAGAAGATGGCCAGCGGGTCATGAAGCAGGCCGAGATCACCGTCCGGGTGTTGCTGGGCCGCGGTGATGCCGCCGACCGGGTCTGGACCTGTGACCTGAGCCACGACTACGTCACCATTAACGCTGATTACCGCTCATGAACCTACCCTTTGAAAAACTCATTCTGCGTGCCGAGCAGCTGATCGACCGCCTCGAAGCGGTGTTGCCAAGGGCTCTCAGTGCCCCCGACTGGACGGCCGCCGTAGCCTGGCGTTACCGCAAACGCAGCAGCGGCCACGGTGTGTTGGAGCCTGTGCGCCACCTGGGGCCCATGCGGCTCGCTGACCTTAAAGAGATCGACCCGCAAAAGGAAAAAATCGAGCGCAACACCCGGCAGTTTGTGGAGGGCCGGCCGGCCAACAACGTGCTGCTGACCGGTGCGCGCGGCACCGGCAAGTCCTCGCTGATCAGGGCCTGCCTGAATGAATACGCCAGCCAGGGCCTGCGCCTGATCGAGGTCGACAAGGCCGACTTGGTCGATCTGCCTGACATCGTGGATGTGGTGTCCGATTGCCCAGAGAAATTCATTGTGTTTTGCGATGACCTGAGCTTCGAGGATGGTGAGCCCGGCTACAAGGCGCTCAAGTCGATTTTGGATGGCTCGGTGTCTGCCACCTCGCCCAATGTACTGATCTATGCCACCAGCAACCGGCGCCATCTGTTGCCCGAGTACATGAAGGAGAACCTCACTTACACCCACACCGAGGACGGTGAGGTGCACCCGGGCGAGGGCGTGGAAGAAAAAATCTCGCTGTCTGAACGCTTTGGCATGTGGGTCAGCTTTTACCCATTTACCCAGGCCGAGTACCTGACCATCGTGGCGCAGTGGCTCAGCTGGTTTGGTGTGGCGCCCGAGGCGATTGCGGCAGCCCGGCCCGAGGCCCTGGTGTGGGCGCTGGAGCGGGCCAGTCGCAGCGGCCGGGTCGCCTACCAGTTTGCGCGCGACTACGCTGGTACGCACGCTGGCACAGCATGACCACAGCGCCATTGGTGGCCGACGCCGACCAGGCCCGTGAGGGCGGGCTGAACAGGGCCGTGGTGGATGTGGCGGTGGGTGTGCTGATCCGCCCGGACGGTGATTTTTTGCTGACATCACGCCCGGTGGGCAAAGTTTATGCCGGCTACTGGGAGTTCCCCGGCGGCAAGCTGGAGCCCGGTGAAACGGTGCTGCAGGCCCTGCAGCGCGAGTTGCAGGAAGAGCTTGGCATTACCACCCTGAAAGCGGCGCTCTGGCGTACCGAACTGGTGGACTACCCGCATGCGCTGGTGCGGCTTAATTTTTGCAAAGTGTCAAAGTGGCACGGCGAACTGCAGATGCGTGAGGCTCAGCAGTTTGCCTGGCAACGTCTGCCAGTGCAGTGCGTGCCAGTGTTGCCTGGGACGGTGCCCGTGCTGATGTGGTTGGCGCAGGAACAAGGTTTCTTGGGCGCTACACATTCAGTAGCATAAAACCTAAGCAGGACAAGGGCTAGAGCCCTTTTTCTCTTAGATTAATTGGGCTCAGCCAGACCATCTGTGAGCTCGTCGCCAGTGTCCTTGGCCGGCATGCGAAAGCTTTCACTGGCCCAGGCCCCGAAATCCATGTTTTTGCAGCGCTCGCTGCAAAACGGCCGGGACGGGTTGCTGCTGGCGTACAGGCTTTCGCCGCCGCAACCAGGACAGGTCACCAGGGTTGGCCTGATGGGCGCTGGGTCAATATCCCCGTTCATGCGCACAAGGCGAGCTCAAAACCAGTGTCTCCGCCACTCAGCTGCAGCCGGTCGTCGTCGCCCTGTTGCATCAGCCGAATCGATACCAGCAGGCGATTGCCGCTGATTTCGGGGATCAGCCCCAGCGCTGGGTCTATAGCCAGCCGTACCAGCTGGAAGGTGCGGCCCTGTGGCAGGTTTTGCTGGAACTGGCCGCCATTGGCCATCACCTTTTGCGGTGCGCCTGAATCACGCAGCAGTTTGAGCAGCAGTTCGATCGAATCCGCCAGGGGCATCAGGCTGGCAACCCAAGTCGACAGGTCTTGTTGCCGCTGAGCTGCCGGTTTGAATTGCCAGGCATAGTAGGCAGGCAGGTCAAATTCACAGGTCCCACCCGGGATGCCGATACGGCTGCGTATGCTCATCAGCCAGTCGTTTTCTGTCAGCGCCTGCCCGGCTTTGCCCGGCAGGCCGTTCAGCGCCTGAAAACAGTTGTCAAGCTGTCCGATCACCGCGTCAAGCACACCCTCGGCAATGGCCGGGTTGCCGCGGTAAGCGTCCAGATGGGCTTTTTGCTTGTCCAGATCTTTGAGGACATCGGATTTGAGATCGGCCCGTGCGCCTACATCCATGATCTCGAAGATGGTGGCAAGCGCAAAGTGGTGGTCCATCGCCGACTCTCGAGCCAGTAATTGGCTGAGTCGTACGAACAGGTGTTCCAGTCGCAAATAGGTGCGAATGCGCTCGTTAAAGGGGTATTCGTAGAGGATCACGCGAACAGTCAATAGGGCTAAAGCTACCCGGATGATAGCCCGAAGACAGGGGCCAATCGCTTCACCTCAAGCGCCAATTGCGTCAAGCTGAGCTGCTCATTGAAAATTACAACATCGGCCGCGGCCAAGCGTCGTTGCCGCGTGGCTTGGGATGCCACGATGGCCTCAACCTCCGCCCGTGTGAGCTGACTGCGGGCCATGACACGCTGGCACTGCACTTCCGCGCTGCAGTCGACCACCAGCACTCGGTCGACCTTTTTCCGCCAATGCGCCGATTCAACCAGCAGCGGGATATCAAACACGGCACAGCGCCGCCCGCAGCTCTGTGCTTCAGCGGACTGGGCCTGCACCTGCAGGCCGACCAGGGGGTGAATGATAGATTCCAGTTGCTTGCGTGCGCCTGGGTCGGCATAAGCCAGCGCCCGCATGCGGTCCCTGTCCAGCGCGCCGTCCGGCGAGATGAATATTGGCCCAAACTGTTGGGCGATCGCGGCGATGGCCAGTCCGCCCGGCGCCGTCAGTTGCCTGGAGATGGCATCGGCATCGATCACGGCCGCGCCACATTCAGCCATCAGAGCCGCAACGGTGGACTTGCCACTGCCAATCCCCCCGGTCAGGCCCAGCCGGATCATGGCCTTCACCCCTCAGAGCCCGACAGCGCGAAGCATGGCGGCGGGGCTGAATACCATTGCCGTCAGGCCGGCGCCCGCCAGAAAGGGCCCGAACGGCACGTAGCCCCCCTCTCGCAGGCCACTGGAGAACTTCATGGCAATGCCGACGATCGCACCCAGGACCGACGCCATCAGAATGATGGGGACCAGGGCCTGCCAGCCAAACCAGGCCCCCAGGGCTGCAAACAGCTTAAAGTCGCCATACCCCATGCCATCCTTGCCGGTGACCAGCTTGAACGCCCAGTACACCAGCCAGAGTGAGACGTAGCCGGCCATAGCGCCCCAGACTGCGGCTGACAGCGCCACGGGTGTCCACTGCATCAGCGCTGCCATCAGACCGGCCCACAGCAGAGGCAAGGTGATGTCGTCGGGCAACAGCGTGGTGTCCCAGTCAATCAGTGCCAATGCCAGCAAGCTGGCGCAAAAGCCGCTCCACGCCAACGCGGTGGCTGTGGCACCCCACTGCATGCCGCAGTATGCAAACAACAGGCCAGTGAACAATTCCACGACCGGATAGCGCAGCGCGATCCGGTTGGCGCAGGACGAGCACTTGCCACGCAAATAAACGTAGCTCAACACCGGGATGTTTTCATGCCAGCCGATCTGGTGGCCACAGTT
>RFWA01000830.1 GCA_009922295.1 Betaproteobacteria bacterium | reverse complement strand
CCAAGCGCTTTGAACCAGAATTGGCTCCAGGCCAAAACCAGCGCCTTTGTAGGACCACAAGCGGTCCTGAAAATCCTGCGGCGTTGTGACCTTTGACGACACCACATGCCGCTTCAAATCAGGCAAGACGGACTCCTGCAATACAGTGGCAATCGCATCACGATACGACTCGGTCACGGCAGGCCAATCGGTGCCACTGCTCAGGTTGGGAACCACTGACAGCACGTAAAAACTGTCGCAACCGGCCGGCGCCAGCGACGGGTCCGTCGCGGTGGGGCGGTACAGGTAGAGGCTGAAATCCTTGGACAGGGTATGATTTTTAAAGATATCTTGCAGCAGACCTTTGTAACGCGGGCCCAGCACCATCATGTGATGCGGGACATCGTGGTATTGACGGTCAGTACCAAAATACCAGACGAACAAGCCCGAAGAATACTTACCCTTCGCGATGCGCTTGTCGGTCCAGTGCTTGCGATGCTGCGGCTCAATCAGGTGGCGGTAGGTCCAGGCGGCGTCGGCATTGCTGACCACGATGTCGGCCGGGACGAACTCTCCGTCGGCCAACTCAACACCGCGTGCCCGGCCCTGTTCGACGCGGATGCGCGTGACCGGCGCGTTGTAGCGGATCGGAACCCCACGGTCGGTCAAAAGCTGCACCAGTTCACGCACGATAGCGCCAGTGCCGCCCATCGCCGAATGCACACCCCAACGACGTTCCAGCGCATGAATAAGCGCATAAACACAAGTCACCGAATAGGGGTTCCCGCCAATCAGCAGCGGGTGAAAACTCATGACAATTCGCAGTTTGGGATGCCGAATATGTTGCGACACCAAACTATAGATGGAACGCCAGGCCTGCATGCGCGCGAGGTTGGGCATCGCTTTGACCACGTCGCCAAGCGACTCAAAAGCGACCATGCCCAATTCCTGAAACCCCAGCTGAAAACAGCGCTCGGAAGCCACCATCAGATCCTTGAAGCCTTGAACGTCCTCCGGACTAATTTGAGCGATTTGATCCAGCATCGACTCATCGTTATTGCTGTAGTCAAAATGTGTCCCGTCGTCAAAGCGAATTCGATAGAAAGGGGCCATCAACCTCAAGTCGACATGGTCTTGCATGCGCCGCCCGCACAGCGTAAA
>RFWA01000829.1 GCA_009922295.1 Betaproteobacteria bacterium | reverse complement strand
AACCAGGTGACTAACTGCCGAGCGGAAGGCACCCCTCTCATCCGAGAGCAAGGTATCGATCAGCATGAAGCCGGTACGCGCCGGAATGTCATAGACCACGGCCAGCCGACCCGACACCGGCAGCGCCAGCATCGGAATGACGTCTCGGATCCAGACCGAAAAGAACATGATGGCCAGGAGGCCCGACCAGTAAATGGGCATTGAGTGCCCCGTAAGAGACAAGCCCATCAAGCCCTGGTCCAGCCAGCTACCGCGACGCAGGGCTGCCAGGGTCCCGATCAAGATGCCCCCCAATGCCGAGATCAGCAATGCGCAGAGCGCCAGTTCCACCGTGGCCGGAAACAACGCTGCGAACTCGCTGAGCACAGGCTTGCGATTGACCAAAGAGGCTCCCAGCTCACCCTTGACGAGACGGCCAAGGTAGGAAAGGTATTGAAGCGGTAGCGGTTGATCCAGCCCAAGTTGCTGCACCATCTTGGCGTGCGCTGCCCTGTCACTCATGCGCTCACCCAGCATGACCTCGACCGGATCGCCAGGGAGCAACCTAGCCAACGCGAAGGCCAAGACGGTGATGCCGATGACGGTGGGCACCGTCATGGCAATACGACTCAGAACGAAACGCCACACAGGTGGTCTCGTCGATGTACGTCGAACTACAACTCGTCGTTAGCGCTGAGCCTACTTCAGGTCGACCTGCTGCAGAATCGTGCGGGTCAGCGGATCCATGTGGAAATTAACCACTTCTTTTCGAACAGGTTTGTACTGCTTGGTGTGGGCGATCGGGATATAGGGCATCTCTCGCTGGACGATGTCTGCCACCTGCCGGTACAACTTGGCACGCTGGTCGTTGTTGGTGGTCGCTCTTGCTTGTTCCAGCAGGCCATCCACTTCCTTGGTGCACCAGCGCGAGGGTGTCGGGCGACTGCAGGTGACCAGAGGCACAAAGAAGTTGTCCGGGTCGGCGATGTCAGCCGCCCAGCCCAATAAAGCCACCGAATGCTCGCCCGCGCGCACGCGCTTGAGGAACTCGCCCCACTCGATATTCACCACTTTCACGGTTACCCCTACCTTCGCCCAGTCTGCCTGCAGCATTTCGGCGGTTTTCTTGGCGTCCGGGTTGTACTGGGCAGCAATCATTGG
>RFWA01000828.1 GCA_009922295.1 Betaproteobacteria bacterium | reverse complement strand
GTTCAAGGCCATCCCCAAGGACTTTGAAGAAGCGGCACGGATAGAGGGTTGCTCGACACTGGGCGTCCTCTGGCGCGTTTATGTACCGCTTGGCAAGCCCATCTACCTGGCTTATGGGCTGGTGTTGGTCAGCTTTCACTGGAACAATTTTCTTTGGCCGCTGATCATCACGAATTCGGTCACGACAAGGCCATTGACGGTTGGCCTGGCCATTTTTGCTTCAGTTGATCAAGGTATCGACTGGTCCATCATTTGCGCTGCAACGCTGATGACGTCCGGGCCCTTGCTGATTGCTTTCTTGCTGTTCCAGCGGCAATTTGTACAAAGCTTTATGCAGACTGGCATCAAGTAGAGCCAACGCCGGCCTGCCTTACTTTGCTTGCCTAGGCAAGCGCGAATAAGGTCGCAACACCTCGCCGAGCGCAGCAAACACAGCAGGGTTGCCCGCCATGCACTCCTGGGACTCCAGAAACTGTGTCCCGCCCAGAAAATCGCCTACGGAACCGCCCGCCTCGGTGATCAACAGGCTGCCTCCGGCTACGTCCCAAGCCCGCAAGCCCAGGTCAAAAAAGCCATCGCAATAGCCAGCAGCCACATACGCCATGTCGAGCGCTGCCGACCCTGAGCGGCGTATCGCCCCCGTGTGCAGCATCACGTCGCCCAGCATCTGCATCGAGCACGCAAAGTGCGGCCCAGGCCGATACGGGCAACTGCTGGCCACCATGGCCTCTTGCAAGTGCGGGCGTGCGCTGACATGCAGGGGCGTCGCGTTGCAGAACGCGCCCGATCCACGCGAGGCATGAAACACATCGCCTCGCGTCACATCCAAAACCACGGCGTGCTCAATCCGGCCGGCAATGGCCAAGGCAATGCTGACGCTGTAGGCTGGATAACCATGAATGAAATTGTTGGTGCCATCAAGGGGGTCAACAATCCAGACGTGATCGGCGCCCTGCAGACCATACCCTTGATCTGACTCCTCAGCTCGGACGCAATGCAGAGGAAACGCACTCAGCAACATACCAACAATTGTTTTTTCTGACGCAATATCAACCTGGGTCACAAAGTCGTTCGGATTTTTCAGCTTGATCTGCAAGGCGGCTGGGTCTGCTGCGGCGTCCAGGATCACCTGGGCTGCGG
>RFWA01000827.1 GCA_009922295.1 Betaproteobacteria bacterium | reverse complement strand
TTTGCCGTGGCCCCGAGAATCGTACTTCGGGAGAATTTACGACTGTGGCACAACTTGGGCAGCGGCATGATTTTGCTGCAGTGGCTATGCGCTACCGGCACAGTCTGGGTCTTGAGCGGGCCGCCGGCTCGCGCTCAGGTCTGACTGCGTTTTTTGACGCTAATCTGGTTGCGTGGCTTGGCGCGTTTGACTTGGCCGCCAGCGGTCAGGCGTTGGTTGCCCAGAACGCGCAGGGTCTTTACCTCAGGCCGTTGGCCGGACTGCTTGCTGTATTTGAGTACTTTGACATCGCGCGGTCCGGCCATCCGGTCTTCATTGATGGCCTTGTCTCGGGTCGGCATGGGCCGCCAAAGCACCAGCAACTTGCCAATGTGCTGGATCGGTGCAGCGCTGAGCTCAGTGGTTAGGGTCAGTAGCATGGCCTCACGCGCGGCCCGGTCGTCCGAGAAAACCCGTATCTTGATCAGTCCGTGGGCATTAAGGGCCGCATCAGCTTCTTTTTTGACGGCATCGGTCAGCCCGTCGCCGCCAACCATCACCACCGGATCCAGGTGATGGGCTTCTGAGCGATGAACTTTGCGTTGGGCGGGGGTCAGTTGGATTAAAGGCATGCCGTTATTATCGGTGACTAAGGTAAATATGAAAGTCAGCAATAAAAGTAGCAAAGTCAACCGCGCCTGGCTGAACGACCACGTCAATGACACCTATGTGAAATTGGCAAAAAAGGAAGGCTATCGAGCCAGAGCAGCCTACAAATTGCAGGAGATCGACGAGACATTCCGCCTCATCAAGCCGGGGGACTTGGTTGTTGACTTGGGCTCGGCGCCTGGGGCATGGAGCCAATATGCACGCCGTCGCATGTCGCCCAAGACTGCGACCGGTGGCGGGGCTGCTGTGGGTGCCCTCAATGGAAGGATCATCGCGCTCGATATCCTTCCCATGGAGCCGGTCGAAGGCGTCCTGTTTCTGCAAGGGGATTTCCGAGAGGACGAGGTCTTGCAGCGGCTGACGCTGGAACTGCAGGGTAGCAAGGCAGACTTGGTCGTGTCTGACATGGCGCCTAATTTGTCCGGCATCGAATCGGCAGACTCTGCTCGAATAGAGCACTTGGTCGAACTGGCCATTGAATTTTCGACCATG
>RFWA01000826.1 GCA_009922295.1 Betaproteobacteria bacterium | reverse complement strand
GTTCAAACCATTTGCACAGCGGCTGCAAACGTTGACGCAAGACGTGACCCGCCTGGCCCAGGCTGACCCGGTTGGCTACAAACATCACCCCAAAACCAAACTGCTGGCTTCCGTTTACCATTCGATGACCGTCACCGTGCCCACCAACCCCGCAGACCCGGTGTTCCGGATGGGGCAGACATTGGGCAAAAGTCATGGCAACTGGCGACGCGTCAAAAAGGGGCTTCCCCAGCGCTACCGGCTGTTCTTTATGTTTGCGTCCAACCCATTGGCCGTGGTCATTTATGCCTGGCTGAACGATGAGGACACGCTTCGCAAAGAAGGCAGCCGCACCGATGTGTACGAAGTGTTTAAACGCATGTTGGAGCGGGGTGAAGTGCCTTCCACTGTTGACGAACTGATCCAGGGAAGCACGGTGGTGGCTGAATGAAGACCTTTAACTGGGCTCACGGCGGGAGATTCGCGCCGAGGTGCTGCTGCGCGAGGGTTCAGCGGCCGTGGCTACTCGCTTTATTGGCCGTAACAGCAGAATCAGCGGCAGGGCGCTCAGGGTGATCCACATCATCAACCGAAAATCTTGCAGATAGGCCAGGGTTGCCGCTTGCCGCATGATCTCGGCGTCGATCGCCATCAGGCCCTGGGTCGTGCTGAGGTTGACCGTGCCGGCCTCCACGGCCTGCGACATGGCCAAGCGCAGCGGGTCGATGTAGCCTGCCAGCGCCGCATGGTTGGCCTGCATCTGTTGGGCCAGGTAGGTGATCACCATAGAGATGCCGACGCTGCTGCCGATGCTGCGCACCAGGCTGTAGATCGCGGTGCCCTCGTTGCGGTAGCGTGGCGCCAGCGTGGCGAAAGAAATGTTCGACAGTGGCGCGAAGATCAGGCCCAGGCCCAGGCCCTGCAGTACCCCGCTGCTGACGATCGCGCCGGCGCCAATCTCGGTGGTGAAGAAGGTCATTTGCCACAGTGAGGCGCCTGCCAGCAGCAGCCCGGTGACGATCAGCAGCCGTGCGTCCACCCGCGCCGCCAGTTTGCCAGCCAGCATCATGGCGAACATGGTGCCGACGCCGCGTGGCGCCAGCAGCAGACCAACATCAACCACGGGGTAACCCATCAGGCTTTGTAAAAACGGCGGCAACA
>RFWA01000825.1 GCA_009922295.1 Betaproteobacteria bacterium | reverse complement strand
TTGTGGGCCGGATCGGCGTTGGCCGCATCAGCGCGGGCACCATTCGGCCGTCCATGGACGTGCTGGTTATGGAAGGCCCCGACGGCCGCACGGTCAAGGGGCGGATCAACCAGGTGTTGACCTTCCAGGGCTTGGAGCGGGTACAAACCCTGGAGGCTGGCCCTGGTGAAATCGTGCTGGTCAATGGCCTGTCTGACATCGGCATTGGGGTGACGATCACCGACCCGCTGAACCCGGCGCCGCTGCCCATGCTCAAGGTCGATGAGCCGACCCTGACCATGAACTTCTGCGTCAACACCTCGCCGCTGGCCGGTCGCGAAGGCAAATACGTGACCAGCCGTCAAATCTGGGATCGGCTGCAAAAAGAGTTGCAGCACAACGTGGCCTTGCGGGTGAAGGAAACCAGCGAGGAGGGTATTTTCGAGGTGATGGGGCGTGGCGAACTCCACTTGACGATTCTGCTGGAAAACATGCGGCGAGAAGGCTACGAACTGGCCGTGTCCAAACCCCGGGTGGTTTACAAGTTGGTTGATGGGGAAAAGCATGAGCCTATCGAAATGGTCACGGTCGATATTGAAGACCAGCACCAGGGCGGCGTGATGCAGGCGCTTGGTGAGCGCAAGGGCGACTTGGTGAATATGGAACCAGACGGTCGGGGCCGTGTGCGCCTGGAGTACCGCATTCCTGCACGTGGTTTGATTGGCTTTACCAATGAATTCCTGAACTTGACACGCGGTTCTGGGCTGATTGCCAATATTTTTGACCGCTACGAGGCTTTCAAGGGTGAGATTGGCAGCCGCAAGAATGGGGTGCTGATTTCCATGGACGAGGGCGAGATCTTCACCTACGCTCTGGGCAAGCTCGATGACCGCGGCCGCATGTTTGTAAGGCCCAATGACCCAGTGTATGAGGGCATGATTGTCGGTATCCACAACCGTGACAATGATCTCGTGGTCAACGCCACGCGCACCAAGCAGTTGACCAATTTCCGTGTCAGTGGCAAGGAAGACGCCATCAAGATCACGCCCCCGATCATGCTGACCCTGGAATACGGTGTTGAGTTCATCGATGACGACGAACTCGTGGAGATCACGCCGAAGTCAATCCGCCTGCGCAAGCGCTATCTGAAAGAGCACGAGC
>RFWA01000824.1 GCA_009922295.1 Betaproteobacteria bacterium | reverse complement strand
AAGAGGTGAACAAACCACAGTAGCTACGCCACTTGCATTTGTTTGTCCAGATGCAACGAAGTTAGCAATAACTGCTGTTCCGCGGTAGCAAGTTACTGTGTAACCACTACCCATTGCAGTACCAAACTGATCTTTGACAGTTACATCAGTTGATGTAGTTGCACCAAGTATCTTCACTAGGCTTCCAAAAGTAGTAGCAGTGAATTTAGATGGAGTCAAGACACGTGCTGTCTGAGTGATAGTCATGCTTGCAGCAAGAAGACCATTCGAAGTATTGGCTTGAGTAACTGTAAGAGTTGCACCAGTCACTGTAGCTGCTCCACCAAGAGTTACTGTGGTTGAGAAAGTACCTGTGCTAGATGTTGCAACGTTTACAAACTGTGCTGTTCCAAATGCGATTCCATTTGCAGTACCAGCAGATGCTGCCACTTTGAAGCGAATCGTCTTTGATACAGGGCCAACACCAGTGATAGTCACTGAAGTAGTACCAGCAGTTGCAATCTGTGCCATAACTGGCTGAGTACCCGTAGCAGTTGCACCAGATGCATAAGCAAGTGATGTAACTAGCGTGCCGTCAACAGCAGTTGAAGTATTTGTAACAGTTGCTGTCTGTGCTGCAATTCCACCAAGTGTTCCACGTGGTGTGATTGTAATTGTGTGTACATCTGCAGCAGTTGCTGATGATGTATGTACAACAACGGCTACACCATCGTAGAGACTGACAGCACCGCTGTCAGAAGCAACAAGGGATGCAGCAATTGTGCCTAGGTCTGAAGCAAGACCGACTGTGTCAACGAATAAAGGCTGTGTGGCATTGCCTGCAGCATCCTTCAGTGTCACTGTCAAGCTTGATGCTCCACTAGGTGTTGTCGTTGCATCGCTGACAGCTGTTGTCATCGAAGCTACTGCACCTGTTGTTGTGAAGCTAAATGAAACTGTATCGAAAGCGGTGCTACCGGCATGCTGAGTCTTGATAGTTCCACTGTACGATCCTGCAACTGTAGCTTGAATAGCAAATTGAACAGTTCCTGCAGGTTGAGTAGCTCCAGCAATTGTAAGTGTTGATGCAGTTCCTAAAACAGCATTACCTGTAATATTTGAAGCAACACCGATGGCGTTCACTCCGACAGATGTACCGATA
>RFWA01000823.1 GCA_009922295.1 Betaproteobacteria bacterium | reverse complement strand
CGTAGCTCTGGAACACCATGGCCACATCGCGGTCCTTGGGCTCCAGGCCGTTGACGCAGCGGTCACCAATCCAAACCTCGCCGGTACTGGGGTCTTCCAGCCCGGCCACCATGCGCATGGTGGTGGTTTTGCCACAACCGCTGGGGCCGAGCAACACCAGAAATTCGCCGTCGGCAATGTCGAGCGACATGTGCTTCACGCCCACGGCGCTGCCCCAGGACTTGGAAATATTGTTCAGCAGCACGCGTGCCATGTCAAAGCCTCAGGCTTGTGGCACCAGGACTTGCATCCACAGCGCCACGTCATCGATCAAAACCCACTCGCGCAGGACCCGGCCCTGCACCAGCTCAGCGTGCACAATGCCCATCACCTCCACCGCGCGTCCGCTCTCTTTTCCATAGCGAAGAAGTGAGCTATCACGGGGGCTGTGGAATGTTTTTGCTCTAAAGCGCAGGGCCAGCCTGTCACTGCGGCCGCTTTGGGCCTGGTCTTGCTGCCAGGCCAAGTGCTCCACCGTGAACTGCTGCACCCGCAGCGCACCGAACACGCTGCGCCAGAAACCGGCGATCTCGTCATGGCCATAGCTGGTGTGCTCCCCCGGGCTGATCTGCTGGGCCGCCTCGTCGTAGATCGCCGCGACATCGCCCTCGCCCTGCGCCAGCGCCTCGATGGCACCGGCGTAGGCCTGAGCCAGCGGGTGCTGGCTGATGTGCGACACATAGCCAGCCGGCGCCGGTGGGGCCACCGGCTTGTGCCAGCCACCCCGCTGGTCCAGCCAGGCGCATGCACACGGGCACCGCTGGCCGGGCCGAAGCTGCCGTCGCCCAAATGGGTCATGGGCGAAATGATGCGGTGCGAGCTGAGGAACCCGCCTTCATCGTCCCCCGACTGGATCACGTCTTCCGCCAGCAGGCGACGGTCGGGGAACATGGCCAGGGTGGCGCGGGTGCCGGTGACCACGTCTTCGACCGGGCTGCTGACCGACATGGGTGTTTCTACCACGCAGGGGTCGCTGTAATACAGCCGGATATCGTCGATACGGCGGCCCTCCCAAATGCGCGCAGTGATCACCCGGATGTAGTGGTCCAGGTTGCTGAACTCGGCGTCAAAACCCTTCATGGCAAACAACTCCTTGGCGCTGACTGGC
>RFWA01000822.1 GCA_009922295.1 Betaproteobacteria bacterium | reverse complement strand
AAAAAGGCTTCCATTTACAGAATACGTATAAGCCGATGTTCCTCCAGTTACAGCTCCAATATTTATTACGCCATTTGCTAATGTACAGGTTGAATTTACTGTTGTTACAGCTAATGCAGTTGGCCCTGGAGTATCTATAACAGTGACCGAAGTAGTAAATGTACAACCATTTGCATCTTTTACTATTACTGGATATGTACCCGCTAATAGTGTTGAATAAAGGGTTGTTGTTGAAAAGCCACTTCCATTAAATGAATAAGTGTATGCTGATGTACCCCCTGTAACCGCTCCTATTGTTGCGGTTCCATTTGCATTACCACAAGTACTATTTGTTGAGGATGTCGCCAATGCGGTTGGGCCTGGTATATCCGAAATCGCTACGGATGTTGTAAATGTACATCCATTAACATCTTTTATAATTACTGCATACGTGCCAATAGCTAAAGATGTAAAACTTGTAGTTGCTCCAAAAGTCCCTCCATTAAATGAATAACTATAAGGTGCCGTTCCACCTGTTACTGCTCCAATTGTTGTTGTACCATTATTATTACCACAGGTTCCATTTGTAAAGGTTACTGCCAAGGCTGTTGGACCTGTATTATTATTTACAATTACCGAAGATGTAAACGAACAACCGTTTGCATCTTTTACTATTACTGGATAGGTACCAGCTAATAATGCGGTATAACTAGTTGATGCAGTATATATGCTTCCATTAAACGAATATGTATATGGTGCTGTACCACCTGTTACAGCGCCAATTGTAGCCGTACCATCACTTAATCCACACGATGAGTTGGTGCTTGAAGAGAGTAATGCCGTTGGGCCCGGAATGTTTATTAAACTAGGAGATATTGTAAACGTACAACCATTAGCATCTTTAACGATTAGAGGGTATGCTCCTGCTGGAATGCCTGTATATGCTGTTGTTGATGTAAATACACTTCCATTAAACGAATACGTATAAGCTGGTGTACCGCCTGTTGTTGCTCCTATTGTTACCGTTCCATTACTATTCCCACAGGTGCTATTTGTTGTACTTGTTGTTAATGCGGTTGGACCAGGCGAATCAACTACCGTTGCTGATGCAGTAAAGGTACAACCATTCGCATCTTTTACTATTACAGGGTATGTACCAGCTGCAAAACCAGTATAACTCAA
>RFWA01000821.1 GCA_009922295.1 Betaproteobacteria bacterium | reverse complement strand
AACTCCAGGCTGAACTTGGCCTCCAGTGCATTTTGCGGGAGGTGGTAGGGCATCACGGCTGCGTGGCGCTCGCTGATGAGGGCGACCATTTTCTCGACTTGGGCCGGGTCAATCCGCGTGCGCTGGTTGAGCCCTAAAACGGCGTCGATGCTGCGTTGCGCAGCGCCAACGACCGGGTATTTTTTGATGTTCAGCCGGCGGGCGCTGATGTGCCAGTTGTCATCGCGGTGAATGGGTGACTGGAGGTCGACATTGCCAAGCGGCGAGAAGGCGCGCAACAGACCGTGCCGCCCTTCGAGCGCGGTCGCGCTGGCTTCGAGGCCGCAGGCGGCCATCGCTGTTGCGGTGACGCCGGCGCTGGCGGCGCGGCCGCCATGGTAAGGCTTGGCCATGGTGCCAAAATTTTCAAAAATACCCCCCGCACTTGACGCCGCCAGTGCCAGGGCGTGGCGGGTTTGTGTTGCGCTCAATCCCTGGACGACGGCCGCGGCTGCCGCAGCACCCACGGTGCCCAGGATCGCCGTTGGATGCCAACCCTTGTCGTAATAAAGGTCTTTCTCCCGAAGAAACAGGTCTGCCCAGACTTCGTAGCCGACGGCATAGGCTCTTGCCATCGTGGCGCCAGATGCCGGATGCGCGTCTGCCACCGCCAGCGTCTGCCACCGCCAAAATGGTAGGAACCAGAACGGCACTGGGATGGTTTGAAAAAGCGAAGTCGTCATAGTCCAGCGCGTGCGCGGCCGTTGCATTGATCAGGGCGGCCTGGGCGGTTGGGAGTGCCTCTTGGCAAGAGACCACGCGTGCATGGGGTTGGCCACCCTGCATGAGTGCCCACTGTGTCAGTCTGCAAACTGCGTTTTCGCGGGCCCCAGCCAACATCACGCCGATGGCGTCGGTAAAACCCAGAACCACGACCTCCTGTATCTCGGGTGGCATTGTCCAGGCGGCCGAGTCAGCAACAAAGTCTGCATATGCTTGCGTCAGAGGGGGTGTTATTGCATGCAATTTATGCCGTCCAAATTTTTGAAAACGTTAATTATCGAGGCTTTAATGGATAAATTTTGCTTACTACAAAGTATTATGCATACAATTCTGATGTGTGCAACCTTTGGAAAATGAATGGACTTGTGGCAATTGACGGCGAGTGAAGCGGGCGCCCGGATGGC
>RFWA01000083.1 GCA_009922295.1 Betaproteobacteria bacterium | reverse complement strand
CGACCGGCAGCAAAATGAACTGCGGTATCAGCCCGCCGATCACCGCCTTGGGGCTTTGGGCCACCCGCCAAAAATCATCTGGCTTGAGCTCCAGGGCCACGGAAAACACCATGGTGGCCAGCACCAGGCTCAGGATCAGCTGTTGTGAGGTCATGGGAGTTTGGCCTTGGGCGTGATTGGCGAGAAAGGTGATCGTCAGTATCGCACTGGCTCATTCCTGCCAACCGAGGCGGCCGCGACAATACGCCCATGAAAACCATTCGCCTGAGCCCCGGCAAAGAGCGCTCACTGCTGCGCCGTCACCCCTGGATTTTTGAGTCGGCCATCGCCCGTGGCGGGGCGGACGCCGGCGAGACGGTTAGGGTGGAGTCGGATGCGGGGGAGTTTCTGGCCTGGGCGGCGTTCAGCCCGGCCTCCAAAATTCGCGCCCGGGTCTGGAGTTTTGACCAGGCGCATCGCATCGATGCTCCATTTTTTATAGCTACAGTATCAGCATCCATAAGGGCTAGAGCCCGATTTGATATAAATAGTGACGCCTGTCGGCTGGTCCACGGTGAGTCTGACGGGCTGCCTGGCCTGATCGTGGACCGCTATGGCGACACCCTGGTGGCGCAGTTTCTCTCCAGCGGCGCCGAGCGCTGGAAAGCGGTGCTGGTCGACGCCTTGCTGGCTGAGACCGGGCTCACCCGGCTGTACGAGCGCTCAGACGCCAGCAGCCGAGCCCTGGAGGGCTTGCCCGAGATGACTGGCTGGCTGCGTGGCGCCGGCCCGGTGGGCACCCCAGAGCCGCCGGTCGATTTGGTGCTGCGCGAGCATGACTGGCACTTGGCGCTGAACATCGCCACGGGTCACAAGACCGGGTTTTACCTGGACCAGCGCGACAGCAGGCGCAAGTTTGCCGACTACACCCGCCGGCTAGGCTTCGAGCGCGTGCTCAATTGTTTTTGCTACACCGGAGGCTTCACGGTAGCGGCCCTGACGGGCGGCGCTGGCCATGTGACCTCGATCGATTCCTCCGGGCCGGCGCTGACCCAGGCCGCGGCCAATGTCGCTTTGAATGGTTTTGATGCCGAGCGCGCCAGTTTTCTGGATGCGGACGTTAATGCGTCCTTGCGCCAGTTTGACCGCGAGGGCCAGCGATTTGATGCGATCGTGCTCGACCCGCCCAAGTTTGCCCCCACGGTGGCCCACGCCGACCGCGCGGCTCGGGCCTACAAAGACATCAACCGGCTGGCCTTCAAGCTGCTGGCGCCCGACGGCGTGCTGTTTACTTACTCTTGCTCGGGCGGCATCAGCGCCGACCTGTTTCACAAGATCGTGGCGTCGGCCGGCAGCGACGCCGGCGTCGATGGCTTTATCACCGAACGCCTGGGTGGCGCCCCGGATCACCCCATGACCCTTAACTTTCCGGAAGGCGAGTACTTGAAGGGTCTGGTCGTGATGCGGCGCTGAGCACCCTCAAATTCCCCGCTAAACTCTTCGACTGCCTCCGCCGACCGACCTGCGCGTGCAGTTTCTTCCGCCCCCACCCAGGATTGCCATGTCACTCATTCCCGCCACCATACTCACCGGTTTCCTCGGCTCAGGCAAAACCACGCTGCTCAAGCGCGTGCTGTCTGAGGCCCATGGCCAGAAAATCGCGGTGATTGAAAACGAGTTTGGCGAGGAAAACATCGACAGCGACATCCTGGTGTCCGACACCCAGGAGCAGATCATCCAGATGAGCAACGGCTGCATCTGCTGCACCATCCGCGAAGACCTGCGTGGCGCGCTGCGCGATCTGGCCGAGAAAAAACGCACCGGCGAGCTGGTGTTTGACCGTGTGGTGATCGAAACCACCGGCCTGGCCGATCCCGGCCCGGTGGCGCAGACCTTTTTCATGGACGACGAAATCGCTGAAAGCTACTTGCTGGACTCAATTTTGACGCTGGTGGATGCCAAGCACGCTGCCACGCAGCTCAACGACCGCCAGGAAGCCCGACGGCAGGTGGGTTTTGCCGACCAGATCTTCATCAGCAAGACGGATCTGGTGGCGCCGGCCGAGGTGGACGCGCTGATGCACCGGCTCAAGCACATGAACCCCAGGGCTCCGCAAAAAGCCGTGCATTTTGGCGAAGTCAGCCTGGCCGAGGTGTTCGACCTGCGCGGCTTCAACCTCAATGCCAAGCTCGACATAGACCCTGATTTTCTGAAGGACGAGGCCCATGACCATGGTCATGACCACGGTCACGATCATGGTCACGAAAGCCACGATGACCATGTCCACGGCGAGCATTGCGACCATCCCTCGCACCAGGATGAGCCTGCCGGCCACGGTCACCACCATCACCATGACGACGATGTCAAGAGTTTTGTCTTCAAGTCCGACAAGCCGTTTGACCCCGCCCGACTCGAAGACTTTTTGGGCGCCGTGGTGAATATCTATGGCCCGCGCATGTTGCGTTACAAAGGTGTGCTGCACATGAAAGGCACGGATCGCAAGGTGATTTTCCAGGGCGTGCACCAGCTCATGGGCAGCGATCTTGGTCCAGCCTGGGGCGCCGACGAGGCGCGGGGCAGCAAAATGGTGTTCATTGGCATCGACTTACCACGCGACATCTTCCTGCAGGGCCTGACGCAGTGCCTGGTCGTTTGAGTGGTGCTCAGGACCGACGCAGAGGGCCAGATTTGCCTTGATTTTCCAATTGACGGTATTTTCCTTGCCGAAACCTGTACACTCGCGCGCCGAAGATGATCAGCAAAAGCAACCTGATAAGAGCGATTTGCTGAAAATTTGAAGGTGATGGGGTGGGATCGAGAAGGCGGTAGCCGGCATCGAGCCACCAGCGAATTGCATATGCATGCGCATTCTGCGAGGAGATACGACGTGAAAGCTGAGTCCGGAAAAGCCAAGGCAGCGTCCGCCAAGACCGCCTCATCTATCAAGGGTAAGCCAGTTGCCGCCCCTGTCGCCAAGCCCGCCACCAAGGTGCCCGTAAAGAGCGCCCCAAAAGCGACCCCTGCCAAAAAAGCCCCAACGCCGGCCAAGACACCAGTCAAGCCAGCGCCGAAGAAATCCTTGCCGGCCAAGGCCGCTGTCGCGGTCAAGCATGTTCAAGCGCCAGTGAAAGTCCAACCCAAGGAATCCGTGAAAGTGACACCAGATAAAGTCGCGACCGCCCAGGTTGTTGCGCCAGTTCAAATCAGCGCATCGGTGCCGTCGGTGCCTCCCCGTTCGGGGCGGCCATCATCGCGACTGGCGCAACTGACCGTGCCCTCGATGGCCCAGTCGGTGGCGTCGACCGCCGCCAAAGCCAGTTACACCCAGACCATACCGGCGCCGCTGATCGTTCCACCGCTGGCCTCCGCCATCAAAAAAGACCCGAAACTTGCCAACAACTGGAAAACCAAGCCACTGGCGCAGCTGACCGACGCTGACCTCAAGGCCATGCCAGACGACGCCTATATGAATGACGTGCAGTTGGCCTATTTCCGGGCCAAGCTGGTGAGACTCAAATTGGAAATACAGAGCAATGCGGTCGATACGACTGAGCACTTGCGTGAAGACACGGTGGTCGTGCCCGACCCTGCCGACCGCGCCACCATTGAAGAAGAGCACGCGTTGGAGCTGCGTACGCGTGACCGTGAACGTAAGCTCCTCAAGAAAATCGAGCAGTCCATCATGCGCGTTGACGCCGGTGACTACGGTTACTGCGATGAAACAGGCGAATCTATCGGCGTTGGTCGCCTGCTTGCACGCCCCACCGCGACACTGTCGCTGGAGGCGCAGCAACGGCGGGAGCTCAAGCAAAAAATGTTTGGTGACTGATCAGACCCCAGGGTTCTGAGCACTAACGGCAGCGTGCATGTCCAAATCAGGCGGCAACGCGGGCTGGCTTGACTGGCTGTCAGGACTGATACACCGGGTCGGCGCTGCCGGCCGACCAGACGCTGCGCTGGCCGGGTCTGCCGCCAGCGGCTTTGGCAAGCGCGCGCTCAAGGAAACCATCGAGCGCAAACGCAAAAACGACCAAGCGCGACGAGAGGAACTTGACCGACTGCGTCAGCAGAGGCGGCAGGGGCCATCCGCGGCCGTCGGCGCCTCAGACACGGGGGCAGAGGCCTTTTTTCAAAGCACTGTGATGCCCTACCCAGAGGCTCAATCGCTCACCATCCGAAAAATTGATGCGGTTGAGGCCCAGATGTCGCACCACTGGCTGAAGGGGCGGGTTGGTGGCGCGGGGGTCGGCATGCGACCCTTGCCGTCGCCCGCCTGGGAAGTCACCGACTTTGAAGCCACCCATTTGGCGATTGCCCTGGTTGATCCGTTGTCGCCAGCCGACGCCTGGCGCCCGCTGGAAGCCACTGGTCTGGCGAGTGAGTTCATGACATCCGGCCTGTTGACCATCGAAGCCACAGCGCCTGCACCGGATATTGAGCTGGAGCGGGCTGCCCTGAGCTTCGCCAACGGCGACCTGGCGGGTGCCCAGCAGGTGCTTCATACGGCCTTGCGGGCATCGCCGCTGCGGAGTGCCGAGGCGACGCGCAGGGCCGCAGCGCTGATGGACTTGAGCCGCACCACGGGCCAGCGGGCGCTGTTTGACGCTGTCGTTAGCGAGTATGGCCGCCACTTTGAGCGCAGCGTGCCGGGCTGGTTCTTGGTGCCGGAGGCCTTGGCGCCGTCGACACCGTTAGCGCAGCAGGGCGTCGGGGCGACCCCAGAGTGGATGCTGCGTGGTGAGTTGCGGGGGGACATGCCGGGAACACTGGCTGAACTGCAGCGCCCGCTGCCGGCGGGCGTGCCGGTCGCGGTGTCATGTGCGCATTTGGTTCGGGTTGATTTTTCGGCTGCAGGCAGCCTGCTCACCTGGGCCATGGTGCGCCAGCAGGCTGGTGGCACGGTGCGGTTTGACGATGTGCCCCACCTGGTGGCCGCTTTTTTCCACGTGATTGGTATCAACGAGCACGCTGAAGTGGTGCTGCGCACCCGTTAAGCTGGAAGTTTTCTGCCCTGTAGACTGAGCACGCCTTGTTTTTGCCCGCGCCAACCCGACTTGAGACCCTCATGGAACAATTTCACGGCACCACCATCATCAGCGTGCGGCGTAACACGCCCGACGGCCCGCAGGTCGCCATCGGCGGCGACGGCCAGGTAACGCTCGGCAACATCGTGGTCAAGGGCACCGCGCGCAAGGTGCGCAAGCTCTACCACGGCAAAGTGTTGGCCGGTTTTGCCGGCGCCACTGCCGATGCATTCACCCTGTTCGAGCGCTTTGAGGCCAAGCTGGAGAAACACCAGGGGCATTTGGTGCGCGCGGCCATCGAGCTGACCAAAGACTGGCGCACCGACCGGGTGCTGCGCCGTCTGGAGGCCATGCTGGCCGTGGCCGATCGCGACGCCTCTTTGATCATCACTGGCAACGGTGATGTGCTGGAGCCTGAGCACGGCGTGGTCACCATTGGCTCAGGCGGTGCCTACGCCCAGGCCGCTGCCCTGGCTCTGCTGAACCACACCGAGTTGTCTGCCCAGGACATCGTGCGCCGTTCGCTGGAGATTGCCGGCGAGCTGTGCATCTACACCAACATGAACCACACCATCGAGACCCTGCCATGACGCCCCAGGACATCGTTGCTGAACTGGACCGGCACATTGTCGGCCAGGCCCAGGCCAAGCGCGCCGTGGCCATTGCGCTGCGCAACCGCTGGCGCCGCCAGCAGGTCGAGCCGGGGCTGCGGGCTGAAATCACGCCCAAGAACATATTGATGATAGGCCCCACTGGGGTTGGCAAGACCGAAATCGCGCGCCGCTTGGCCAGGCTGGCCGACGCGCCTTTCATCAAGGTTGAGGCGACCAAATTCACCGAGGTCGGCTACGTGGGCAAGGATGTGGATGCCATCATCCGCGACCTGGCCGAGATCGCGGTCAAACAGACCCGCAGCAGTGAAATGGCCAAGGTGCGCGAGCGTGCGCTGGACGCAGCTGAGGACCGGGTGCTTGACATCCTGGTGCCGCCGCCGCGCGGCGAGTTCGGCTTTCAGCCCGGCGGCGAGCCTGAAAGTGCCACTCGCCAGAGCTTTCGCAAGAAGCTGCGCGAAGGCCAGTTGGCCGAGCGCAGCATTGAAGTCGATGTGGCGCGGCCGGCCCCGGCGCTTGAAGTCATGGGCCCGGCCGGTATGGAGGAGATGACCGAGCAGCTGCGCGGCCTGTTTGGCCAGATGGGGCAGGGCAAGCGGCAGACGCGCAAGCTGCCCATCGGAGAGGCGCTCAAAGTGTTGGCTGACCGCCCAAGCGCTGCAGATGCTGGAGCAGAACGGCATTGTGTTCATCGACGAGATCGACAAGGTCACCTCGCGCAGCGAGGGGCAGGGCGCCGAGGTGTCACGACAGGGCGTGCAGCGTGACTTGTTGCCCTTGGTGGAGGGCACCACGGTCAGCACCAAGTACGGCCCGGTCAAGACGGACCACATCCTGTTCATTGCCTCGGGTGCCTTTCACCTGAGCAAGCCGAGTGACCTGATTCCCGAGCTGCAGGGACGCTTTCCGATCCGGGTTGAGCTCCAGTCGCTCTCGGTGCAGGATTTTGTGGCCATCTTGACGCAAACCCACGCCTCGTTGGTGCGCCAGTACCAGGCGCTGCTCGCGACCGAAGAAGTGCACATCGACTTCACCGAGGCCGGTATCGCGCGGTTGGCGCAAACCGCATTTGACGTTAACGAGCGCACCGAAAACATTGGCGCGAGGCGCCTGTCCACCGTCATGGAGCGCCTGCTTGATGAGGTCAGCTTCAACGCCACCACCCTGGCCGGTCAGACCGTGACGGTTGACGCCGCCTACGTGGACGCCCGTCTGGGTGAACTCAGCCGCGACGAGGACCTGTCCCGCTACATTTTGTAAGCGTCAAGGCGGCCGGTGCTTGGCATTGGCTTCATATTTCACTTTCACAAGCTGTGCTAAGTGCTTAATTTAGAACAGATTTCTGCCGGTTTTTACCGGCAGAGTCGCTTCTAAGTCTTTGATTTCATTGGAAAAAATTAGCGAGAACGGGTGCCAGGCCATGGCTTTTTTGGGGATTTGCTGGTAAAGTGCAAAAAAGTGCAATTAAGTGGTGAAAAGTGCCTTGCGCTTTCCTTTCTTGAGCAAATATCAAAAGTAGGTGCATCGTCGTGTTTCAAGGGGCTTCGTCATTGAGTCTGGATGCCAAGGGGCGGCTGTCAGTGCCAACCCGGTATCGTGACGTCCTGAGCGCCACAGCTGGCGGCCTGCTGACCTTGACCAAACACCCGCACGGTTGCCTGATGGTGTTTCCGCGCCCCGAGTGGGAGAAATTCCGCGAGCGTGTTGCCAACTTGCCGATGTCCGCGCAGTGGTGGAAGCGCATTTTTCTTGGCAATGCGATGGACGTCGAGATCGATGGCACCGGTCGCGTGCTGGTGTCGCCCGAACTGCGCGTCGCTGCCGGCATCAGTCGCGACACCATGCTGCTGGGCATCAGGCGATGCAGGGCGCGATGCCCGACGTCTTCAAGGACTTCTCTTTCTAGGGCCGGCGGTGAACACAGCATGGTCACACACCACCGTCTTGTTGAACGAAGCCGTGGATGCGCTATTGGGCGCGCCCGGTCCGGCGGCCGGGACCTATGTGGACGCCACCTTTGGGCGAGGGGGTCATTCGAGGTTGATCTTGTCGCGCTTGGACGCTGCCGGTCAACTGGTGGCCTTCGACAAGGACCCGGAGGCGCTGTCATCAGCGGCTGCGCTGCAGGATCCGCGCTTTTCGATCCGGCACCAGGCGTTTGGCCAGCTGGGCGACATGCCGACGGCAAGTTTGGCCGGGGTGTTGCTGGATCTGGGCATCAGCTCGCCGCAGATCGACAACCCGGCGCGCGGCTTCAGCTTTCGATTCGACGGCCCGCTGGACATGCGCATGGACACCACGCGCGGCCTGAGCGTGGCGCAGTGGCTGCATACGGCCCAACTGGATCAAATAACGGAGGTGATACGTGACTTCGGTGAAGAACGGTTTGCTGGCGCCATTGCAAAGGCGATTGTTGCTCGCCGACAGGAGCGGGGCCCAATGTCAAGCACCTCCGAATTGGCCCAACTCGTGGCTGACACGGTCAAAACCCGCGAGCCGGGTCAGAACCCTGCAACGCGCACATTTCAGGCTTTTCGGATTTTCATCAACAGTGAACTTGAAGAGTTACAGCGGGCGTTAGCCGCCAGTCTTGACGTTCTGGCGCCTGGTGGACGCCTGGTCGTGATCAGTTTTCACTCTCTGGAGGATCGTATTGTTAAGCAGTTCATTGCCCGTCACGCCAGCGATCCCTATGACCGCCGCGCCCCATTGGCCGCACCCCGCGTCATGAGGCTCAAAGCCCTGGCCCGCATCAAACCCGGCGCTGCCGAGGTGAACGCCAACCCGCGAGCGCGCAGCGCCATCATGCGGGTGGCAGAGCGGACCACCGCCTGAGACTATGGCCATGACTCGGCTGAATCTGTTTTTGTTGTTGGCCGTCTTGGCCAGTGCGTTGTACTTGGTCAATGTCCAGTACGAGTCGCGCCGCCTGTTCTCTGCCATGGACAAGTCCCTCAATGAGGCCCGCCTCCTTGAGACTGAAAACGAACGCATGCAGGTGGAGAAACGCGCGCAGGCCACGCCGCTGCGGGTAGAAAAACTCGCCCGGGAGCGCTTGCAGATGCGCGCGGCCACGCCGGCAATCACCCATTATGTGAGCGCTGGCACTGGCTCTGTTCTTGGCTCAGCCAGCGCGACACCGCCCGAGACTGTGAAGCCATGAGCCGCAGCATCGCCTACACCTCCAGCCCGCTGTTGACCAGCCGCGCCCCGGTCTGGCGCAGCAAATTGATTGTGGCGGTCATTGCTCTGAGCTTTGGTGTGCTGGCAGCGCGTGCCGTCTACATCCAGGTGATTGAAAACGACTTCTTCCAACAAAAGGGGGCAGTGCGTTTTGCCCGCACGCTCGACCTGCCGGCCAACCGTGGCCGGGTGCTGGACCGAAATGGCCTTATCTTGGCGTCCAGCGTCCCGGCACCCAGCATTTGGGCCGTGCCGGAAGACGTGGAGCGTGACCCTGTTCGGCTCAAGCAACTCGCCCAGTTGCTCGAACTGCCTATGACCGAGCTGGACAAGCGGTTGGCCGA
>RFWA01000820.1 GCA_009922295.1 Betaproteobacteria bacterium | reverse complement strand
GGCCTGTGCCAGCGCCAGTGGCTCCTCCGCCGTGCGTAGGCCGGGCACGCGCACCGCCCGGTCGGCCTGGTGGCGGGCGATTCGGGCTTGCATTTCGGCGTCCCAGGGCTGGGCGGTGGCTATCAGCACGGCCTGATGCGCGCTGCCACCTTCCAGCCACGTCCGGGCCAACAGCTCGGCCCGGCGCGACTTGCCGCTTTTCTGGCCACCCAGGATCAGCTCGCGGCGTGCCAGACTCAGTGCTTCAGCCATGTTGCTCGGCCCATTGCATCACGATCCGGTGCAGCGCCGCCACCCCATCTGTCAGCGCCGCCGGGCCGGGTTGCAGGATGTCGGGGGACTTGATTTCAAACAATTGCTTGTTGCGGACCGCAGCCACATCGCCCCAGCCGGGCCGGGCGGCTACCTTCTCTGGCCGAAATTTCTTGCCGCACCAGGAGCCGACGATGATGTCTGGGTTGCGCCGCACGATCTCAGCGCCCTCGGCAATGATCCGGTTCTTGCCCAAAGACTGAACCGCCAACTCGGGAAAGCAGTCGTCGCCGCCAGCCACGCCCAACAGCTCAGACACCCAGCGGATGGCGCTGATATGCGGCTCGTCCCACTCTTCAAAATAGACCCGGGGCCGGCGCGGCAAGCTGGCCGCGCTTGTGCTGATCTGTGCAAGCTGCTGCTGCATCTGCCCGATCAGCGCCAAGCCATGCTCGCCCTGCCCCACCATAGCCGCCACCTGGAACATCATGCCAAATATCTCGGCGATGCTGCGCTGGTTGAACACCGTCACCTGCACCCCCTGCAGGATCAGAGCTGACGCGATATCGGCCTGCAAGTCAGAGAAACCAAAAACGCAGTCAGGCTCCAGTGCCAGGATCTGGTCGATCTTGGCGGTCAAAAATGCACTGACCCTGGGTTTTTCTTGCCGCGCCCGCCGTGGCCGGACGGTGTAACCCGAAATGCCCACAATGCGCGACTCTTGCCCCAGCAGGTACAGCCACTCCGTGGTCTCCTCGGTGAGGCAAACAATGCGCTGGGGGCTTAAGTCAGGGATCAACATCAGACACTTACCGAGCCCAGGTCAAGCCCGCGTACAGACTACGTCCGGCGCTGGCGTAGCCTCGGGCCAATTCGTATTTAGCATCGGTGGCATTGTCCAGCCTTACCAGCAAG
>RFWA01000819.1 GCA_009922295.1 Betaproteobacteria bacterium | reverse complement strand
CCGTGCGTTGTGGTGAACGTGGTTTGGCAGGAACCCTGTCTGTCAAGGGGATTGGCAACAGCTACTCGGCCGTGATTCTTCGCATCGACTGGCGGGACACGCAGCGGAGCGTGCATACCCTGAGCAAAAACCGGCCCGATGTACGGCTCTTCGGCGCTGCGCGCGATGAGCGTGATGTCGTTGAAGTGGCGCAGACTTATGGCTTGCTGGGACTGGAGCATATTCTCAGCGGCATTGACCACCTGCTGTTTGTGTTGAGCCTGATGTTTCTCGTCGGCTTACGGCGCAGGTTGGTTGGAACAGTGACTGCCTTCACCGTGGCACACAGCCTGACACTGGCGGCCAGTGCACTTGGTGCAATCACGCTCCGGTCGCCGCCAGTAGAGGCTGCAATCGCCCTGTCCATCGTACTGGTGAGCGCAGAAGCGCTTAGCAACCGGGACACACTAACCCGCCGCTGGCCGGCAATCATTGCCTTCCTGTTCGGCCTGGTGCATGGGCTGGGCTTTGCCGGGGCACTGGCGGAAATTGGTTTGCCTGAACGCCATGCACCTGTTGCCCTGCTAACGTTTAACCTGGGTGTGGAAGCAGGGCAGTTGCTGGTGATTGCCCTCGCCTGGGCTCTGGTGCTAGCCACACGTCGATTCAAGGGGACAGCCATGGTGCGAAAAACCGCGCTGTACGCCATTGGCAGCGTCTCGGTGTTCTGGACACTCTCGCGTTTAATGGCGCTTGCCGCCTGAGTGACGGTGAGCGACGTTTTCGAACTTTTCCCCACCCCGGTGATGCGGGTGCCCGGAGTCCTTGCCTCCGAAGCCGCTGGGGCGCTGGCGCAGCGGCTGGCGCGCCAGGCAAGGGTCGCCAACGACTGGTCTGGGGAGCTCGCGCACACGCGTATCCTCGGGCCGGGCGATGACAACGAGCTGGATGCGTTGGTCGAAAAAATCGGTCCGCACCTTCAGGCCTTCGGTCAGCTCCTGTTTGGCGAATCCCTGCGCTGGATCGTCAAGGAAATCTGGGTCAATGTCATGCAGAACGGCGGCCACCAATCCCTGCACAACCACGCCAACTGCTTCGCTTCGGGCGTGCTCTACCTGACGCCGTCAGACCGCTCGGCCTGCACCAGGTTCACGCGTTCGATGGGCGGCAGCGAGTTCGCTTTTCGTAAC
>RFWA01000818.1 GCA_009922295.1 Betaproteobacteria bacterium | reverse complement strand
AGGCGGGGCCTTGTGTATTTGGCGAGGACCATGCGCAAAGCGGCACAGCCTGCTGGCATGAGGTCGGAGCCGGGCACGGCGTTTCTTGCCGGTTCTGGCCTACACCCGCAGCGTAAAGCCGTCTCAATTTGCGTGCAGCAGTTCCACCAGCCTGGCCAGCGCATGGCGCACCGTGGCTTGGCGCACCGCGGCGCGGTCACCGTCGAAGTGGCATTTTTCAGTGAGCACCTGCCCGGGCAGAGCGAAGCCGAACCAGACCGTGCCCACCGGCTTGGCCGGGCTGCCGCCCGTCGGGCCGGCCACGCCTGTGACGGCCACCGCCACCTGGGCATGGGAGTGGGCCAGCGCGCCCTCGGCCATGGCCTGTGCCACCGGGCCGCAGACTGCACCGGCTCGGCGCAGCACCCGTTCGGGCACGCCCAGCAGCTCAGTCTTGGCGGCATTGGAGTAGGTGACAAAACCGCGCTCAAACCAGGCGCTGGAGCCGGCCAGGTCGGTGCAGGCGGCGGCGATCAGGCCGCCGGTGCAGCTCTCGGCGGTGACCAAGTACAGCTGCTTCTTAAGCAATAAATCGGCCACCAGACCGCATGAATATTGAATAGTGTGCTCTGTATTTTGTAGCATAAGCGTTACCAGGCGCGCCAGAGTGCGATCACCAGCAGGGTGCAAGCTGCTGCGACCAGGTCGTCGAACATGATGCCCAGACCGGCTTTGCGCCAGGCGTGACGGTCGCGCGCGGCGTCCAGCCGGTGGCACAGCGCATCGGCCCAGCCGACCGGCCCGGGCTTGGCTGCGTCAAAGTAGCGGAACAGGGCAAAGGCCACCGCCTGCCCCAGCAGGCTGGTCGGCGTGACCAACCACAGCACCAGCCAGAAGGCCACGATTTCATCGATCACGATGGCGCTGGGGTCCAGCACCTGCATGTGGCGAGCGGTCACGGTGCTGGCCCAGGTGCCCAGAATCAGGGTGGCGATCAGCAGCAGGGCCCAGCGGCTGTCGGACATCCAGGGCTGCAGCGCCACAAAGGCCAGCCAGGCCCACAGCGTGCCGGCTGTGCCGGGTGCGACCGGGCTCAGGCCCGAGCCAAAACCCAGCGCCAGCAGGTGGGCCGGGTGGGCAAACAAGAAGCGGGGGCCGAGTGTCCTCATGCCCGCATTATCTTGGACCGG
>RFWA01000817.1 GCA_009922295.1 Betaproteobacteria bacterium | reverse complement strand
ACGAGCAACTTCGTTCGAACGAGCGAACTTGCGCTCAATACGAATCTGACCGAGGTCAGAGATTTCGAAACCGGCCTTGGCGCGGCTGCGCTCACTGATGCGAGCGACCTGACCTGGGAGCAGTGGCTTCGTGGGGTCCAAGAAGACCATGCGGAAGTACGGCTCAATCCGCGACTCCATCGCGGTACGGAACTTGTTGGGGGTGTTGGTGTCACCAGGGATCGGTGCCGACGGCAAACGCCACGCTTCGATGTCAAAGACATCCAACCAACGATCCGCTGGCTCCAGACCCTTCCAGGCCTTGTAGATCTCGATGAGGGCCATTTCCTGGCCGGCTTGACCGAGCTTGGTTTCGTCGCCAGCGTGGAAGATTTCCAAGTGCATCGTCAATGCGTCGAGCATGCCGATGTTCTTCTCTAGCTTGTTGCTCCAGTCCTTGGTGCGGTTACCACGGTTGACGAAGGTGTGAATGTCCTTGTCGTACTTTTCGTAGAACTTGAGGCGGTACTTTTCGAACTCACCTTCGAGGATGCGTACTTCACCCTTGGCACCACTGACGAAGTGGTTAACCAACTTCTCGAGGTAGGAGAAGTCCACGCGGGAGTCGAGCGCACGCAGCACGGTGAAGGAGTTGACCTTCTTACCCTTACCAATTCGTACGGCGACACGAGTGGAGTCACCAACTTCGAGAGCGAACTTGGGACGCTCACCACGGACCGGAATAACGGTAGTGATGAACGTAATGTTGCCCTTGGGGTCACGGTCCGGCTCGGTGTAGATACCGTCGGAACGGAGCAACTGCGAAACAACGACACGCTCGGTACCGTTGTAAATGAAGGTGCCGCGCTCGGTCATTACGGGCACGTCACCCATGAAGACGAAGGACTGCTTGATTTCACCGGTCTCTTCGTTGCGGAATTCCGCCTCGACGAAGATTGGGCACTGGTAGGTCAGTCCACGCTCGACACACTCGGCTTCGGTGTGCTTGGCGGGCCCGATTGACTCTGAGTTCTCAGGATCAAAGGTCAAGTACAAGGAGAGCTTGCCGGTGGAGTCCTTGATTGGCGAAATGTCTTCGAAGGCCTTCTTCAGACCGTCGCGGAGGAACCATCCGTACTTGTCGTTCTGGAAGTTAAGAAAGTGCAGCGGGCCGTAGTCGCCGTACTTGG
>RFWA01000816.1 GCA_009922295.1 Betaproteobacteria bacterium | reverse complement strand
GCCGCACAAAACCGCGCACTACGCCATTTGCACCGGCTTCATGGCCTTGGGCATGATGCTGCCCGGTATGTGGAGCGGCTGGTTGCAGCAGCAACTGGGCTATTTGCCGTTTTTTGGCTGGGTCTTGCTCGCCACCCTGCCCTCCTTGGCGATGGCAGCCCTGGTGCGCATTCCCGCCGATTTTGGAAAGGAAAGCGCCGATGCATGAACAACGCCTGCAGTCCCTGGACGCTTTTCGGGGCCTGACCATCGCGGCCATGCTGGTGGTCAACAACCCCGGCGATTGGGGCCATGTCTACGCGCCCCTGCAACACGCCGCCTGGGACGGCTGGACGCTCACCGACTGTATTTTTCCGTTTTTCGTCTTCATCAGCGGCATCTCCATGGTGCTGAGCTTGCAGCGCCGCGCGCTCGCTGGGGCCGACAAGTTGCAGCTCTGGGGCCAGGCCACCCGGCGCGGCCTGCTGATCATGGTCATCGGGCTGGCGCTGAACTTTATCCCCGCGCTGGACCCGAGCACCCTGCGCTTTCCTGGCGTGTTGCAGCGTTTGGGCTTGTGTACGGTCTTGGCCGCGCCTATTGTTTTGTACTTTGCTTGGCGCGCCCAAGTGGCCTGGCTGCTTGGCTTGCTGCTGATCTACACCGGCTTGCAAAGCTGGGTGCCCGTACCCGACGCCCAGGGCGTTTGGCATACCGGATCGTGGTTGGCCGGGCAGGACACCGGCGCCTGGCTGGACCGCGCCCTGATGGACGGCCATCTGTGGCGCACCAGCAAGACCTGGGACCCCGAAGGCTTGCTCTCCACCGTGCCGGCTGTGGCCAGCCAGTTGGCCGGCGTGCTGGCCGGGCACTGGCTGCTGGCGCAACGCGCACCGATGGAGAAAACGGTGTGGCTGCTCGTAGCTGGCCTAGCCTTGGTGTGGCTGGGCCCTATCGTCGGCGGCTGGAGCATGCCCATCAACAAAGCGCTGTGGAGCCCCGCCTATGTGCTGCTGATGGCGGGCTGGGCCTGCGCAGGCTTGGGTGTCTTGCATTGGCTGCTGGACGCCATGCCGTCGGTAATTTGGCGCACGCGCGCTGCCGCCTGGGCGCGCCCGGCAGTGATCTTTGGCATGAACGCCCTGTTTTTGTTCGCTTTGTCCGGCCTGGTGGCCAAGATGCTGGGCTTT
>RFWA01000815.1 GCA_009922295.1 Betaproteobacteria bacterium | reverse complement strand
GATCGCCTCGCTGGCCGACCTGAAGGTGCTGGTGGTGGGCGACGCCATCATTGACCAGTACCACTACACGACGCCGCTTGGGCAAACCGGCAAAGGCAACTTCATGGCGGTCAGCTATGAATCTGAAGAACAGTTTGCCGGGGGCTCCCTGGCCGTTGCCAACCACGTGGCCGGCTTTGCGCGCGATGTGACCCTGCTGACCGGCCTGGGTGCCCTGGACAGCCACGAGGCCTTTATTCGCGACAAGCTGCTGCCCAACGTCAAACCCCATTTCTTTACCTTCCCGGATGCGCCCACGGTCACCAAGCGCCGCTTTGTGGATGCCGATCTGACCAAGCTGTTTGAGGTCTATTTCTTCAAGGAAAACGCGGTGCGCGGCGAGGTGGAAGACCAGCTGTGCGACTGGCTGGCGGCCCACCTGCAAGACTTTGATGCCGTGGTGGTGCCCGATTTTGGCAACGGCTTCATCACCGGGCGCATGGTGCAACTGCTGTCGGCCAAGTCCAAGTTTTTGGCGGTCAACACCCAGATCAACAGCGGCAACCGGGGCTACCACGTCATCCATCGCTACCCGCGGGCTGACTTTATCTCGCTCAACGAGCCCGAGCTGCGCATGGCTGCGCACAACCGGCACGAGTCGCTGGAGGCCGTGGCGCGGTCGGTGGGCGAGCGTCTGGGGGCGCAACACCTGGCCGTTACCCGCGGTAAAAAAGGTGTCTTGATGCAGGGTCTGCAGCAGGGCGGCACGGTGGAGGTGCCGGCACTCTCCACCAAGGTGGTGGACCGGGTGGGTGCTGGCGATGCTTTTCTGTCACTGGCGGCCTTGTGCGCCGCCCGCGGCCTGGACCCGCAAATTACCGCCTTTGTCGGCAGCGTGGCCGCCGCCATTGATGTGCAGGTGGTGGGTAACCGGGAGTCGATCCGCTCGGTGCCGCTGGCCAAATATATCTCCACATTGCTCAAATAGCATGGACCTCAGCCCGCCCAACACCCTGTCATCGGTGGAGCACCACCGCGCCATGCTGCGCATTCGGCTGGTTGAGCAGGCCATTGCCGAGCGCTACGCCGAGCAGCAAATGCGTTGCCCGATGCACCTGTGCATTGGCCAAGAGGCGATCGCCGTTGGGGTCTGCGCAGCGCTGCAGCCTGACGACAAGGTCTTCAGCAACC
>RFWA01000814.1 GCA_009922295.1 Betaproteobacteria bacterium | reverse complement strand
GGCTCACGCAATGATTCCTACAATTCAAGCCGCCCAATGAAATCGACACTGAAAGGAAAATCAATGCTTCGTCGCGACCTGTTTCTTTTGGTCACCGTTGTGTGTCTGTCTGGCTCGGCGGTAGCTGACCAGGCCCTGGCGAAAGCCAAAAATTGCATGGCTTGCCACGCGGTTGACAAAAAACTGGTAGGGCCCTCTTACACAGAAGTGGCTAAAAAGTACGCAGATCAAAAAGACGCTGTAGACAAACTCGCCACCAAAATCACCAAGGGCGGCTCGGGCGCCTGGGGCGCCATCCCAATGCCAGCCAACCCCCAGGTGAATGACGCTGATGCCAAAAAATTGGCTGCTTGGGTGCTGAGCTTTTAAATCCGTTAAGCCCGCACAAAACGGGCTGAAGCTCAGAAGGTCATCAGGTTAGTAGGCCTGACCGAGCTGGCTCAAAATCGCTGGATTTTCCAGCGTAGACGTGTCCTGAGTGATGGTCTCCCCCTTGGCGAGTGAGCGCAAAAGGCGGCGCATGATCTTGCCTGAGCGGGTCTTGGGCAGGTTCTCGCCAAAGCGAATGTCCTTCGGCTTGGCAATCGGGCCTATCTCCTTGGCCACCCAATCGCGCAACTGTTTGGCGATGAGTTTGGCCTCGTCGCCAGTCGGCATGGGACGTTTCAGAACCACAAAAGCGCAGATCGCCTCGCCCGTCAGGTCGTCGGGGCGGCCGACGACGGCGGCCTCGGCCACCAGATCAGTTTTGGCTACCAGCGCCGATTCAATTTCCATGGTGCCCATGCGGTGGCCCGACACATTCAGAACATCATCAATTCGCCCGGTAATGCGGAAATAGCCCCGGTCGACACTGCGTACCGCGCCGTCACCGGCAAGGTAGACGCGGCCACCCATTTCTTCCGGGAAGTAGCTCTTCTTGAATCGCTCTGGGTCGTTCCAGATGGTGCGGATCATCGAGGGCCAAGGACGCCTGATGACAAGCAAGCCGCCGGAGCCATTGGGTACATCACGGCCGGACTCATCGACGATGGCTGCCATGATGCCCGGCAATGGCAAGGTACAACTGCCCGGCACAAGCGGGGTGGCGCCTGGCAGCGGCGTGATCATGTGGCCACCGGTTTCGGTCTGCCAGAAGGTATCCACAATAGGACAACGCTCGCCGCCCAC
>RFWA01000813.1 GCA_009922295.1 Betaproteobacteria bacterium | reverse complement strand
GCTGGTCAACAGCCAAAGCGCTTACGACAAAAAGCTGTCGGCCTTTGGCAAAAACCTGTTGCAATGGGTGCTCGAGTCCAAGGACCCGGCGCCCAGCAAGCCGCAGCGGTTGGAAACACTGGGCGACTGGCCGGGTGCGCAGCAAGTGCCGTCGGACAAAAAAGACGATAAAAAAGACGACAAGCGCCCGTCGCCACCGCCCCTGCCACCGGTGCCTGCGCCGCCGCTGGACTTGGACGATGTGCGCCCGGGCTCTACAGAAGAGCAGTCGCCGCGCGAACCGGTGATGGGCGAGCCGGTAGACCCGCTGCAAGCCTTGCCCACCGGCGAAGAACTGGCCAAATCCTGGGAGGCCGACAGCCAGCCGTCGCGCCGCAGCGGTCAGTTCGCCGCATTTTTGTTGCTGTCGCTGCTGCTGAGCCTGGGTATTTCCGGCTTTGTTTACAAGGACAGGTTGCAGCAGGAATGGCTTAACCTGCAAGGCTATTTGCACGGGGTCAAACCGCAACCCGCTGAACCGCCCAAACCACCCGCGCCGCCGCCTGCGCCACCGGCTACCGTGTCCATGTCCTCCAGCACCACGCCGCCGGTCAAGCCGGCCGAAGCACTCAGCCCGGGCAAGGAAGAACTGGTCACGCCGTCAACCGCAGACAAAGTCACGGTCACCCCGGTGGCCGTCGACGCGGCCAAACCCGGCGAAGCCCTTAAGCCCGCCACAGACGGCACCAAAGCGCCCGAGCCAGCCAGAGCCGCCGAGACAGCTAAGCCTGTTGAGACGGCCAAACCGGCCATCAAACCCCCGCCGGAACCAGTCAAACCTGTGCCTGCTCCTGCCAAACCCGAACCACCCGCACCGGCCCCTGCGCCGCCCAAACCCGAGCCGCCTAAACCGGTTGCCGCTTTACCTAAACCCGAACCGGCCAAGCCGCCGCCCAAGGCGTCCGACAAACCCGTGGACAAGGCCACCCAGCCCGACAGCACATCCTGGGTCGAATCTCTGGACCCGAACGCCTGGGTGATGCAACACGGCGCGTTTGACAGCTTGTCGGAAGCGCGTACTTTCCAGTCCAGCGCCCTGGGTTACAAGGCCGGACAGGTGCTGTTCACCCAGCGCAAGGGCAGCAAGCCTTATTACATTCTGATCACCGGGCCGTATGCTGAAAAAGCCCA
>RFWA01000812.1 GCA_009922295.1 Betaproteobacteria bacterium | reverse complement strand
GTGGCGACTGCGTCGCAGTCGTGATGCAAGTGTATGAAGAGCCCAAAGCCTGAGGCAGGCATAGAAAAAGTGTCCATCATGGACATCCATGATCCAACCCTAGGAGACTGATGTGATGAAGAAAACTTACCTAACTCTCGCAATGTCCGCATTGCTAGTCCTGACAGGCGCTGGGCCAGCGCACGCCCAGAAAAAAGGAGGCGATGTGGTGATCGGGATGACGGCAGCGCCGCCTTCCCTCGACCCCCACGCCACCTCAGCGCAAGTGGCGCGCAATGTCAATTTGCACATTTTCGAAACCCTGTATGCGCGGGATGAAGGTGCACGGCCCGTGCCTGACTTGGCCGAAGGCGTCACCATTTCTGCCGATGGCCTGACCTATTTGTTCAAGCTGCGCACTGGCGTCAAGTTTCACAACGGCAAGGACATGACTTCGGCCGACGTCGTGGCCTCGTTGGAGCGCTATCGCAAGTCGGGCGCCTCGGCCAGCCTGATCGGCGCCATTGACTCGGTCAGCGCCAGCGGCCCGAATCAGGTCACCATCAAGCTGAAAACCGTTCAATCCACCTTCCTTGGTAATTTGTCGAGCCCCCGGGCACCGATTGCCATCATGCCCTCCGAAGAGGCCGCCAAAGAGATGGGCAAAGCCAGCTCCATTGGCACCGGACCTTACAAATTTGTTGAGTACAAACCTGATAGCCACATTAAGGTCACCCGGTTTGACGGCTACAAACCCAATCCGGCCTACAAAGAGCGTGACGGCTTTGCTGGCGCCAAGATTGCCTACATCGACAATGTGACCTTCCGCTTCATGCCCGAGACCAGTGCGCGTGATGCGGCTGTCGAAACCGGTCAAATTCAACTGAACGAGACAACCGATGGACCAACCGCCAAGCGCCTGAAAGGGAACCCCAACTTCCAGGTGATCCCCGTGTTGCCCTTTGCGGCCATGATCCTCAAGTTCAACATGGCGCAGGGCATTGGCACTGACCTGAACTTCCGCCGTGCTGTAGCGCAGTCCCTTGACCTTGAAGAAATCATGGCGGTGGCTTACCCCGACATCTACCGCATCGACACCAGCTGGGTCTATGCCGGCTCGGCCTACCACTCAGCCCGCAAGACCCCCAAGCAAGACCTTGCCGCGGCCAAGGCCACCTTGGCCAAGTCTGGC
>RFWA01000811.1 GCA_009922295.1 Betaproteobacteria bacterium | reverse complement strand
TTCACGATAAGTCAGCAAGCGCCCGCCAGCGGGCAAGTCCACAAAGCGAAGCGGGCCGGCAAGAAATGTTAGAACCAACAGAGCTCCGGCAGCCGCCCAACCCATGGGCTGATGCCAGCTCTTCAGTGATCGCAGCGCCAGATACCCGGCGATCAAAATGAACAGAGCAATTCGCGCACCCACCTGAGGCAGCAACAAAAGGCCGACCAGGACCGGCGCGATGGCCGAGCCCAGGGTGTTGATACCCATTGCAATGCCCAGCGGCATTTGGATTTGCTGGGCCTGGCGACACAACAAAGTAAATAGTGCCCCCATGGCCATGGCCGGCAACAGCATAGCCGCCGTGCCGGCTAGCCACTCGCCTGCGAGCGCCGTGCCTGAGCCCTGCCCAAGCAAACGTGCTGGCAGCGCGTAGCTACTGTCTGCCCACCACAGACTGATCCCGCCAAAAAAAATTGCCAATATCAGGTTACCAATCGCTTGATCTATTCGGTTTGAACTGGCATCCAAAGCCGGGTCAGCGCGACGCACAAGTGCTGCACCCAAAGCCGTACCCAGCAAGAAAACCGCCAGCAGCAGCGCATAGGTGTACACCGTATTTTCAGTCACCTGGCTCAGCACGCGCACCGCCAGTACTTCGTAGCCAATGCCCAGCAGTCCGGTCAGAAAAAGGCGCAAGGCAATCGCGAGCGGTGTAGCCAGGGGCGTTGATGAATCAAGATCTATGCCCGCATCCGGCGAAGGCTCGGCCACGCTGGCTTCAGGATTAATTTCGCGGCCCCAGCTGCGCCATGCCAGCAGGGCACAGGTCGCGTTGATCGCTGCAAAAATCAGACTGGTACCCAGCAGCCCCAGACCGGGAATAACAAAGAACACGGCAAGCAGGAGGCCAACCATTGCGCCTGCCGTATTGGCCGCGTACACCGCGCTCAGGGCTTGGCCATTATTCCGTCTGAGCAAACGCTCCATCGCCGGCAAGCTTGCGCCCATCGCCAGTGTGGCTGGCAGCACAACAACAAACGGGATAAAAAATGCAAGCAGCCAATGCCAGACCGCAGAGGGCTCCGCACCAATCCATTGGGAAAGTTTGGGCAAAGCAATGGGCGACAAAAGGGTCACCAACAGTGCCCAGCCGGCAATCAAGGCCTCGAGACCGGCATACCAGCGACCG
>RFWA01000082.1 GCA_009922295.1 Betaproteobacteria bacterium | reverse complement strand
AATGCTGCCCATGCCGCCCAGCACAATGACCACGAAGCCACGCAGCAGAAAGGGCTCCCCCATGGTGTACTGGATTGAATTGAACGCCAGGCCAATCAAGACGCCCGAGGCGCCGGCCAGCGCACCCGACAGGAAAAAGGTCTGGAAATAAACCACATTGGGATTGACGCCGGACAACACCGCTGCGCGCTCATTGCCGGAGACTGATCGAACCCTGGTTCCGAGAGGGGTGCGGTAGAGGTAGTAGGTGAGCACCAGCATCAGCAAGAAGGCGCTGACTGACATAAACATCTGCAGCAACGACACGCGAAGTCCGGCGATTTCGAAGATGCGCACAGGAAAGGTTTCGAAGGGGAATCGAAGCACATCGCTGGCCGAAAGCTTTTGCGCAAACGTCATGATGATCAGGTCGGCGCCAAGCGTGGAGACAATGGCTCCGAATTCGGCTTCTCCAGACTTGCGCAATGGTCGGAATGCTGTGATCTCAATCAGCACCGACAACAGTCCGCAAACGATGACAGCGAGCAAAAAACCCAGCCACAGCGGCAGACCGGCGAGTACAGCGTACAAGGCGACGAAGGCCCCGGTCATGAACACAGCACCATGGGCCAAATTCATCAGGTGATGGATACCAAACACCAAGGTAAAGCCGAGGGCGAACAGCGCATACACGCCGCCTACAACCAGACCATTGAGCAATTGTTGGGCCAGCATCTCAGTCAGACCTGCTTGATGGCAGCCATCCTGCGCGCAAGTTGGGCACGACGGTCGAGGGTGTGAGGTGGGCTGTGGAAATCAATCGTTTAGAGCTTGGTGGTTCGCTACCCCTGTGCAGACAAAAGGCCTGCGGGTGCCGCAGGCGCAACTGTAGCCGAATGGTCAAGTTTTCATGTTGGGTATTCATAAGGGATATCCCTAGACCAGGCCGCCGACGTGCCTCGCGGCGAGCCAGCCAAACGCCATGGCCCGGCTCAAGCTGTAGCCACTGTTGTAACCCACGCCGGCGGCGGCCCGCGCTGAGCTTTCACCCACGACATACAGCCCTTCGATCACACCACCGTCGGCTCGCCGCACTTGACCATTGAGATCCGCACAGACGCCACCGGCCGCAATGCCGGTATTGAGCAGTCGCAAGCGCATGCCATGGAACGGCGCCTCGTCCACTGGCCCCATGTTCGGGTTGAGAGGCATGTGCCAGTCGCCGCGAAAACGACGTACCGAGAGGTTAGATCCGCGGCCGAAATCGATGTCCACACCGTCTTTGGCCATTGCGTTGAAACGCGCCGCGCTGGCTTCCAGTCCCACTGCGTTGATGCCCAGGGCAATTGCCAGCCCCTCGAGCGTTGAGGCACTGCTGACCAGTCCGGGTGGGTATGCGCCGCCGGGCATGGTTCGTCCGAGCCCATACTTGGCATGATGCCTGCTGTCCCAGATCATGAAAATTGGCAGGTTGTCCGGCATGCCATCCACGTTGTGCTTTAGGGCCTCGGCGACGATGGCTGAATGGAAGGAGTCGTCGCAAAAACGTTGCCCTTGCCGATTGACCAGAAAACAATGCGGCAGGCAATGCTCAAAGCAGGCGCGGTATCCCGTATCGCCCTCAAAGGCGGGATCCGCCAAGCGGTAGCCTGGCAGCACAGGGGCTGCCCAAGCAGGCAGGGCAGCCATTGCAGCGCCTAGGGGGGCCACAAGAGTCATTGCGTCACCCGAGATGGTGCTGGGCGTTACGCTACCACCGTCTTCGGGCGGAATGCCGGTGAATCGCGCGGAATACTCGGGTGACCAATCATGAGCGCCGGTGGCCAGGATGACGGCGCCCTCCAGTTCCACCACACCTTGTGGGCTGCTGCAGCGCACTCCTGTGACTCGACCATTGGCGGACAACAAGGCCACTGCCGCATGTTGCAAGCGAAGGTCAACAGACCGATCCAACACACCCTTGAACAGCGCAGCCGCAATGCCGGTCCCGAACGTGAGCATATCCTGTGATCGGCGACGAGCCACCAGGTCCCAGTCCCAGCGGGACTTGCTTGACATGCCGCCCCATTCGAACATTTCGCTGTAAGTGATCCCGACCGGGAAGTGCGGACTCACATGCAGGCTGGCCAGGGCCTTGCCAAGCAGTTGGCCGTCAAAGGGCGCGCCGGTAATGTACCGGCCAGCAGCCCGCGATCCTGGAAGCGTGGGGTAGTAGTAATCCGGGTAGTCGGGTATCAGCTCCCACTGGATGACGCCCATTTGCTCAAGCCACTGTGCTGCATCGCCAGCACCCCGGAGCCAGCGCTCGGATAGCGCCGCATCGACGCTGGCAGCATCGCGGCCAGCCGCCGCTTGCACATACGCGAGTGTGTCCTCAATCGAGTCCAGCAGACCGTGGCGCTGAGCCACGTGGTTGGCCCCCACCCACACTTGTCCGCCGGAGTAAGCGGCAGCGCCACCGACCTTCTCGCCCTTTTCGATCAGTGCAACTTTCAAGCCGCACTGGGCGGCCATGATCGCAGCGGTCATGCCGCCAATACCTGCGCCAACGATGATGACGGCCTTTTCTGCCATGCTGGAGACCTTGTAACAAGAGTAAATTTCTGCGGCACTGCCATGTCAAATTTGCAGCAGAAAACTCGCGCCACCGATCGCTCGGGACACGCTTAAATCAGCGGCATTTACTTGGGGAAACCCCTAGATACACCGCGCTTCTTTGCAGGAAAATACCTGCGGCCTAGACCTCTTTAAACGTTGGAGATATCCCTTATGAAAATACGATTCTTGATGACCGCCATGGCGATCGCGACTGGCGCCTCATCCATTCAGGCCCAGGAAATCACCATTGGTGTGCCGGTTTCCTTGACGGGTGTCTACGCCTTCGTGGGTACTGCAGCCGTCAAAGGGATGCAGCACGCAGTCGATGAGATCAATGCGGGCAATGAGCTCGGCGGTGGTCGGACCATCAAGTTGCTTGTGGTCGACGATGGCAGCAACACCAACCAGGCCATCACGCTGGTCAATCGCTTGGCCACCGTGGACAAGGTGTTGGCGATCGCAGGACCCAGCGCGTCCCCGACCGTGCTGGCGGTCTCGCCGGTGGTCAATCAGCTTCAGATCCCGATGCTTGGCATTGCGGTGACACCGGCGGTCAACAAAGCAGGTCCTTGGTCGAATCGTGTGTTGAACTCGCCGACCACCTTGATGACAGTGCTGTCTAACTACACCCTGGAGACCATCAAGCCCAAGACGGTCATGACCGTAGCGAGCCGCGATAACGATGGTGCTGCTGCCCAGAGCAAGGTTGCTCGCACGGTGATGCAGGGTAAGGTGACCTTGATGCCGGAAGAGTCGGCGCTGATGGCGGAGACAGATTTTTCGGCTTTGTCGACCAAAATTGCCAGCCTCAAGCCGGATGTCGTGATGATCACGATGAATGATGCCGCAGCGGCTAATATCGTTCTGCAGGCCAAGCAGGCTGGAGCCGCAAGTAGCCTGAAGTTCGTCGCCAACAATGCTGCAGCATCGGCCAGCTTCTTGAGAATTGGCGGCAAAGCCGTCGAGGGTGTGTTGGTCGGGACCGATGCCTTCCCCGAGATTCGAACCGACAGCCTGGCAAAGTCGTTTGTGGCCAACTTCCAGAAAAAATACAACGCTATGCCAGACCAATGGAACGCGGTGGGTTACACCATCGGCCGCCTGTATGGTCACGCGATCAGCACCGCCAAGGGCCCACTGACCCGGCAGAGCTTGCTGGATGCCATCGTGGCGACGAGCAACTTTCCGGTTGTACTGGGCAGTGGCAAAGGAAACTTCAGCTTTGCAGCCGAGCGTGAACCCACTTACGAGCCCATCTTGATCACGATCAAGGACGGTAAGTTTACGCAAGCGCCCTGACCTTCATGCGGCCTCACAGCCGCTGGAGCAACCTGGCGGCGGCTTCGGCCGCCGTCATGCCTACTTCAATGCCGACGGCTTTAGCCAGTGCATTGGCCGCGCTGATGATGCCATCGTTGTAGCTGCTCAAGCCATCTCCCATGCGCGCGATGCGTGCGTCGACAGTCGCCCCTGCAAGGCCTTCTCGCTCGACCATGAACAAGCCGGCGACGCCAGCGTCCTCTCGGCCTTTCCCGCCGTCAGAACAGATAAAACCGTGCGGCCGAACCCGAAGCAGGTAGGGCACCGCGCTACGCCCCGTATGACCGGCCGTCACCAGCACATTGCGTACATCCTCAGGCAGACCGAAGGCAATCGAGTCGGTGCAAATGACTTGGCGACCATCTGCATGGGTTTGCATCACCGTGCGGTTGGTCACGTCAGAGGCTAAAGGCGACCTGGGCGTGCCATCCAGCATGGCACGTGCTGCGTCCTGCACCCGCATACCCGGCACCACGCCACAGTCCATGGCCGGGCGGTTGGCAAAACTGATTTTGCCCTGGGCGTACAAGTCAACTCCGTCACCCAAACGCACGGTGCTCACGTCCGCCGCAGCGGCTGGAATGTTCAAGGCTTCCAAGTACCACAGCCCGGCTACAGAGGCTCCGGCGGGACCCACGGCGCAGTCCACGCCGATGGCGCCACGCGGACGCTGCGCCGCGATGAAACGCGCGGGCAAAACGCCGCAGTAAGAGGCATTGATCACCACGTCGTGATCACGGTTGTCGTTACAGACGTCGTAGGCGGAGTCCATCGCCATGATCCCGCCACGCGGGCCCATGAACAACTCGGTTTGCGCGCCCATCGTTAGACCGCAGTCTCACCGCCATCTGGGACCAGGGAGGTGCCGGTCATGAACGCTGCATCGTCGGAAAACAGGAAGCAAACTGGCCCGGCAATATCATCGGGCTCACCCACACGCTTGAGCATATTCAGTACGGCCGCCTGAGAGACACCTGCTTCCAGATTGCCGCCGCCGCGCTGCTGCCACAAGGGAACGGTCATGCCGGTTCGTATGCGTCCGGGCGCCACCACATTGACTCGCACCAGGGGTGCTGCTTCCAGCGCCAGTTGGCGCGAAAACCCAACGATAGCGCCTTTGGCCGCGCCATAGGGCGAATTGTTGGGTTGTGCCACCATAGCAGCGATGGACGCCACATTGACAATGGAGCCTCCACCCTGGGAGCGCATGATCGGCAAGACATATTTGCAGACCAAAAAAGTGCCACCAACGTGAACACCCATCATGCGGTTCCAACGTTCAAGCGTCCACGTTTCGATTGGGCCGAAGTCGGCGTGGCCTGCCGCATTGAAGACGCAATCGATACGCCCCATCTCCCGATGCACTGTGGCCACGGCGTCACGCACGCCCTCTTCACTGGCAACATCTACCGCCAAGCCGATCGAGCCTTTCAATTCCGCGGCAACCGCGGTAGCGCGTCCACCATCCAGGTCCAGGACAGCAACCCGTCCACCTTCACTGGCGAAACGCCTTGCAACTGCCGCGGCCAAACCCGAGCCGCCACCGGTGGTCAGAAGCACTTTCCCGTCGAATCTCATCGTCATGTTTGTTTCCTTGCAGCTATCCGTTTGACCGGAAAAATTCAATGAGCTTGGCGGCCGTCTGCGCCGCAGCATGTTCGGGAAACCAATGTCCTCCCGGGACTTGGTCTACCCGAAGGTTGGCGCATCGTGCCCGCCAAGCAGCCTCAATGTCCATCAGTTTGCACATGAGTCCATCGGCTCCCCACAAAGCGAAAACCGGACAATCGAGTTTGACGTGCAGATCTACCTCATCATGAGAGAGATCGACGCTTGCCCCAGCGCGATAGTCGCAGCAGGAAGCGTGGATCATTGCCGGATCACGCCAGCAACGGCGGTATTCCGCCAACATGTCGGCGTCAAAGCTATCCAATCCTTTGCCGCCGACACTGACCAGGCAGTTTTCAAAATAGTAGTCTGGGTCTGCACCGATCAGCCGCTCAGGGAACGGCGTTGGCAGTGGCAGGAAGTACCATTGCCAGTAGGTGGCGGCCAACTTGCGATTGGTCTGGTTGTAGAGTGCGTGGGTAGGGACGAGATCAAGGACCGAGAGCGAACGCACTTGATCCGGCCAGTCCAGTGCCATACGGTGCGAGACCCTGCCACCACGGTCATGCCCCACCACATGAAAGCGCTCATGCCCCAGCGCACGCATCAGAGACACCTGGTCCGCGGCCATCGCGCGAAAGCTGTAGTTGCTGTGGTCTGAGGCACCAACAGGCTTGGACGAGTCGCCATAGCCTCGCAGGTCGGCACAAACAACGGTATGCTGTTCCGCCAAAAGTGGCGCCAACTTCGCCCATTCGCTCAGAGTCTGTGGATAACCATGCAGCAGCAAGACCGGGTCACCCTGACCCGCATAAACGCAGTTGATGGTAGCTCCTTCGACCTCAATTTTCTTTCGCTCAAAACCTTCAAACATCATGGCTTCCTGGTGTCTTTGCTCAAGCAAGTGTGCTGCGGTACATCAGCCGGTGGTTGGCCGGGCTATCCATACCGTCAAAATCGTAATCAATGGGCGCGTAATGCATGGTGCAACGGTTATCCCAGAAAATGATATCGCCCGGTTGCCAACGGTGGCGGTAAGTATGAGCAGGGTGCACCGACAAAGCGAACAGGTATTCGAGCAGTGGTGCGCTGTCTTCAACGCTCCAACCGTCGAAGTGGTCCACCATCTGCTCACTCACATAGAGCGTCTTCTTTCCCGTGTCCGAATGGGTACGGATGACCGGATGAGCGAAGCCCTTCATGCGCTCCAACTCCTCAGGCGATACTGAACTGAAGGCTTTGCGCCCGCTCAAGCGTTGAGAGCGGGTGCTAAACAGCGTGTGCAATGCTCGCAGAGGATCCAGCGTCGCCTTCAAGCCATCTGACATGGCCTCATACGCCTGGTACATGTTTGCGAACATGGTGTCGCCACCAAATTGTGGCGTGTGAACGCACCGCAGCAAAGAGGCGCGGGCCGGAACAGGCAAGAACGATTGGTCTGAATGCCACTGCTGTGCAGCGTTCTCGGTTTCTGACCGTTGGCCGTCCTTCTTGATGTTTGTGACCGTGAAGATGTCCGGGTAGCCCGGAGGGGCGTGGCGACCCAACAACCCAGTTTTAGCCAGTGGACCAAAGCGACGGGTAAAGGCAAGGTGCTGGTCATGGTCGAGGTGCTGCCCCCTAAACAAGAGGATGCCACGCTCTCCCAGCAACTGCCAAAGCGACGCTATGGTGGCGTCGGCCAGTTGATCACTCGATCGCAAGTCCAGCCCCATGATTTCCGAGCCAGTACGCCACGACAGTGGGTGCACCTGGTAAGGCAAATCAGGGTCAAGCAATCCTCCAGCGGTAGCTGAAATGGGTAGCATGGGCATCTCTTTCGTTAAGCCGATGTGGCTAGCTGTGCGAGCAAAAGCAGTTGATTACCAGCAGCAGCGGCGCCCGACTTTGGACTGCCTCAACTGAGACCTCAGGCCAGCGTGGAGCGGAACATCAGTCGGCGGTTTTCTGGCGCATCCAACTCGGCGAAGTTGTAGTCCAAGGGCGCGTAATGCTGGGTGCAGCGGTTGTCCCAGAACAGGATATCGCCTTGCTGCCAGCGGTGCCGATAGGTGTAGGCCGGGTGTGACGTCAGGTTGTACAAATACTCGAGCAAAGGTTTGCTCTCTTCAATGGTCCAGCCTTCAAAATGATCAACACATTGCTCGTTGATGTATAGGGATTTTCTGCCGGTATCTGGATGTATGAGCACCACAGGCTGTACGGCCCCCTCGACCCGGGTCAATTCTTCGTCGCCCAGCGGCTTGCGGCCTTTCATGACCTTTGAGCGGGTGCTGAACAGACTGTGAAAGGCTTTCAGGGGTTCCAGTGTTGCTTTGAGTCCCTCCGACAAATCTTCATAGACCGCGTACATATTGGCGAACATGGTGTCGCCACCATGCTGAGGCGCCAGTTCGCAACGTAGCATGGATGCCCGCGCCGGGACCCGCAGAAAGGTCTGGTCCGAGTGCCACTGCTGCGCCGCGTTCTCGGTTTCAGATCGTGCGCCATTGGTCTTGATGTTGGTGACGGTAAAGATATCCGGGTAGCCGGGTGGCGCGTAACGGCTGGTGAGGCCTGTTACCGCCAGCGCGCCAAATCGACGCGTGAACGCGAGGTGCTGGTCATGGTTCAGCCCTTGCTTTCGGAACAGCAGAATGCCACGCTGGCCCAGCAATTGCCACATATCCCGAATGCTCTCGTCCGAAATGTCATCGCTGCGTTTCAAGTCGATACCCGTGATTTCGCTGCCTATGCGCCACGCGATGGGACGACTCTGAAATTGTGGTGCGCCAGCGGCGGCACTTGAAGTTGTGTTCTCTTGGGTGGTGTTCATGGTGTATCTCCTTGTTGGGTTGGACTGGGTGGCTGTCTACCTGCTAATTGGCCAAGCCGGGAATCACGCGTTTGCCGTCGTAGGCATCGACACCTTTGCGCCTGATCAGGTTCCAAGTTAGGTCCAGATAGTTGGCGCGGCGAAGCACGCTGGCCAATTCTTCACGCAGGGCCTCAGGCATTTCTGGCGCAGTGGATGGCATGGTCACGTCCAGCCGGGCGGCATAGTCCAAAGTGACATGCAGAGCGGCGGCGTCGCCAATATTTTTGCCTATCGTGATGGCGCCGTGCCAGGGGATGATGATCGCGACGTCGTCTGCGTCAAGAGCAGGGCCGATGGCAGTGAAGTCATCGCTGGGGCTGATGCAGGTGCGGTCGTGAAAATAGGTGGTGAGGTTGTGCAGTGTGCGCACCGGGCGTCCGAAAGCTGATTGCGCAGTGAGCCAGAAGCCATGGGTGTGCACGATGGCATTGACATCTGGGCGTTGCTTGTAAATACCGTGGTGGAAGGTCAGGCCCGGGCTGACATGGGTCTCGCACTCAATGACTTTGCCATCGAAATCGAGCAGGGCGATGTCGCGCAACTGCATCTCCTCGAAGGTCTTGTCGAACGCATTGATAAAGAACTCTTCCTTGCCCGGCACCCGGACCGAGACATGGCCGCCGATATTGGGACCAAGCCCATAGGCTGCTAAGCCACGAATGGCCTGCAGAACTTGTTCACGTTGGGAAAGTTCGAGCATTGTTCATCTCCATGGTTCAAAAAACCGCGTCGTTAGAAGCCTATGCGGTCACTTTCGCCGACGCACTGGCCTGACCGAGATAATGCGCAATGACGTTCGGGTCTTGAGCAAGAGCCTCACTGGGGCCTTGGTGGACGATCCTGCCTTGCTCAAGTACGAACGCGTGCTTGGTCGC
>RFWA01000810.1 GCA_009922295.1 Betaproteobacteria bacterium | reverse complement strand
TTCAACCTGTTCCCGCACCTCACCGTAGAGCGCAACATCACCCTGGGTCCAATGATCGTCAAGGGCGTGCCTGCCGCTGAGGCGGCTGCCTTGGCGCGCGCTGCGCTGCGTAAGGTCGGCCTCGAAGAAAAAATCGGAGCCTATGCTGATGAACTATCGGGCGGGCAGCAGCAGCGTGTGGCCATTGCACGTTCCCTGGCCATGGCACCGAGCTTGATGCTGTTTGATGAAATCACCTCCGCGCTTGATCCAGAGTTGGTCGGCGAGGTGTTGCTTGTTCTCGAAGAAATGGCCCGCGAAGGCATGACCATGCTGCTGGTCACCCACGAAATGAACTTCGCTCGACGTGTGGCGCACCGCGTGGTCTTCATGCACCAGGGCAAGGTCTGGGAGCAAGCAACAGCCAAAGAATTTTTTGCCGACCCAAAGACGCCCGAGCTGAGAAGCTTTTTGAGCGCAGTTCTGCACTAGGCACACTGCCCCACGATGTCCAAGCACGATTTCAGTATGAGCGAGTTCGAGTCGCGCCGCAACCGCGTGAGGGAAGCGATGCAAGCGCAGGGGCTTGACTGGCTGGTGCTGTGCCACCCTGTCTCAATCCACTGGCTAACGGGCTCCGACGCCAAGAGGTATGAACAGGACGCGCTGGTGGACGAGGTCTATACCTTTGGTGGCGGAGAGAACGAAGATCCGATCAGTGCCTTCATGGCGCTGGGGACTTCTTTGGGCCTGCGACAAGCTCGCGTCGGCTTGGAAGTGCCAGCCTATTACCTCCATCCGCACCACTATGTGCGGCTCCAACACTGGCTGGGCGAGGCCCTGGTGGCGGAACCCAGCAATTTGGTGAACGACCTCAAACTGGTCAAGTCAGACGCCGAACTTAGCTACATACGCCAAGCCAGCCGAACAGCCGATGCTGCCATGGCTGTTTTTGCTGAGACTTTGAAAGCTGGTCGCTCGGAACTGGCGGTGGCAGGCAAGGTCATGGCCGCATTGCTGTCCGCGAACAGCGGCATAGCGGCCAGCCCCATCAATCTGGTGTCTGGCGAGCGCTCGTGTTTCAGTCATGGTGCACCGACCGAGCGGCTATTGCGCGGCGGGGACTTCGGCAGCGTTGAATTCGGCGCCACACACCGCCGCTACACAACGACCATTGGCCGTCAATTCTGCCTGGGGCA
>RFWA01000809.1 GCA_009922295.1 Betaproteobacteria bacterium | reverse complement strand
TGCCCGCCCATGGCGTGCTTGAGCAGCGACCAGATGGAATAGCGCTGCGACATGCTCACATCCTCATGCGTTTGGCTTCGGGGTCGAAGGGCGGATCCATCTGCAGCCGGGCTGGCCGGCGCTCACCCAGGATCTCGATCTCCAGTTGCACGCCGGGTTTGACCAACTCAGTGGGCAGATAGCCCTGCGCCAGCGACTGGTTCACGAAGTGGCCGAAGCCGCCCGAGGTGACCCAGCCCGCCACCTTGCCGTCAACCCAGATCGGCTCATCGCCCATCACGTCCGCGTCCAGCGCATCGACCACCATGAACACGCGCTGGCGTTTGGGGCCTTCTTGCTTCTCCTTGAGCGCCGCTGCCCGGCCAATGAAGTCGGGTTTGTCGAGCTTGATGAAGCGGTCCAGACCGGCCTCGAACGGGCCGTAGATCGGGCGGAACTCGCGGTACCAGGTGCCGAAGTTTTTCTCCAGCCGCAGGCACAGCAGGGCGCGCATGCCGAAGTTCTTCAGCCCCAGATCGGCACCGGCAGCCTGGATGCTTTCATACAGGCGGCGCTGGTACTCGGGTGCGACCCAGATTTCATAGCCGAGGTCGCCGGTGTAGGTCACGCGGTTCACCTGCGCCTTGACCGTGGCCACTTCCATCTCGCGGTAGTCCATGAATTTGAAGGCCTCGTTCGACACATCGTCGTCGGTCAGGCGCTGCAGCAGGGCGCGGGCGTTCGGGCCGGCAATCGACAGGCCGATCAGCTTCATCCCGAGCGCCTCGATCTTGACCGAGCCGTCCTTGGGCAGAGTCTGTTCGAACCAGCGCATGTGGTAGACCTGTGCCTGGCTGGAGCCCCACATCATGTAGCGGTGCTCGGCCGCTTTGGCCACGGTGAAGTCGCCAATGATCTTGCCCTGGTGGTTGAGCATGGGCGTGAGCATGAGCCGGCCCTGCTTGGGCATGGTGTTGGTCATGACCTGCAGCAACCAGGCCTCGGCCCCGGCACCGGTGATCTCGTACTTGGCAAAGTTGGCAATCTCGGTCACGCCCACAGCCTCGCGCACCGCCCGGCATTCGGCCTTGATGGGTTCGAAGTCATTGGAGCGGTGGAAGGACACGATGTCTTCGGCCTTCTCGCCGGGTGGGGCAAACCACAGCGGCGTCTCCATGCCCCAGGAGTCGCCCATCACCGCGCCC
>RFWA01000808.1 GCA_009922295.1 Betaproteobacteria bacterium | reverse complement strand
GGGCGCGGTGATGGGCGACTCCTGGGGCATGGAGACGCCGCTGTGGTTTGCCCCACCCGGCGAGAAGGCCGAAGACATCGTGTCCTTCCACCGCTCCAACGACTTCGGCCCGATCAAGGCCGAGTGCCGGGCCGTGCGCGAGGCCGTGGGCGTGACCGAAATTGCCAACTTTGCCAAGTACGAGATCACCGGTGCCGGGGCCGAAGCCTGGCTGCTGAAGGTCATGACCAACACCATGCCCAAGCAGGGCCGGCTGATGCTCACACCCATGTTGAACCATCAGGGCAAGCTCATTGGCGACTTCACCGTGGCCAAGGCCGCCGAGCACCGTTACATGATGTGGGGTTCCAGCCAGGCGCAGATCTACCATATGCGCTGGTTCGAGCAGACCCTGCCCAAGGACGGCTCGGTCAAGATCGAGGCGCTGGGCATGAAGCTAATCGGCCTGTCGATTGCTGGCCCGAATGCCCGCGCCCTGTTGCAGCGCCTGACCGACGACGATGTGTCGAACGAAGCCTTCAAGTTCATGGACTACCGCGAGATGGAAGTGGCCACAGTCAAAGCGCAGGTGAACCGCGTGACCTACACCGGCGACCTTGGCTACGAGATCTGGGTGGCACCCGAATACCAGCGTCGCTTGTATGAAAGCATCCAGGTTGCAGGTGCCGACCTGGGCCTGAAAAACTTTGGCATGCGCGCCCTCTTGTGCCTGCGGCTGGAGAAAAACTTTGGCACCTGGTACCGCGAATTCCGGCCGATTTACGGACCGTTCGAGGCCGGGCTGGACCGTTTCATCAAGCTCGACAAGCCCGACTTCATTGGCCGGTCAGCCGCGCTCAAGGAGAAGCAAGACGGCCCCAAACGCCAGCGCGTGTTCATGGTGGTCGATGCGCTGGACGCTGACGTGATGGGCGACGAGCCGATCTGGGTTGATGGCAAGGTGGCGGGCTGGGTGACCTCAGGCGGCTTCGGGCACTTTGTGAACCAGTCGCTGGCGCAAGGCTATTTGCCTACTGAGCTGGTCAAACCTGGCGTACAACTGGAGATCGAGATCCTGGGTGAGCGCCGGCCGGCCCGGCTGCAGATGGACCCGCCCTTTGACCCCGAAGCCAAACGCATGAGGATGTGAGCATGTCGCAGCGCTATTCCATCTGGTCGCTGCTCAAGCACGCCATGGGCGGGCA
>RFWA01000807.1 GCA_009922295.1 Betaproteobacteria bacterium | reverse complement strand
CATGTCTGATGCCACGCTGTTGATCAAGAAAATACCCTCCGACCTGAAAGACTGGCTGGCGGCCGAGGCGCAACGCAACCACCGGTCCATGAACAAGGAGACGATCCGCCTGCTCGAAGAAGCCCGCAGCCTGCGCGATAAAGCGGGCAAGCCCGCGCGAGATAACCAGGCCATCGCAGGCATCTTGCAAGCCATGCACGCCCTGCCCGTGCTGGATGCGCGGCCCATGGCCGAAGTGATATATGACGCATCCGGCCTGCCCAAATGACGGCTGCGCAGTCCACACCGCGCGCCACACTGGCGGAGGCCATTGTTGATTCTTCGGCGCTGATGTGCATCTTGATGGGCGAGCCAGCAGCACCGCTGTTCATCACCGCATTGCAAAACACCGCGCGGCTCTACATTGGCGCAGCCACTCGGGCCGAAGCTTGGCTGGCCGCGTTCAACGCCAAAGGCATGGCAGGTGCCCAGCAAGTGGAAGCCCTGCTGGCTGCGCTGCAAGTCGAAACAGTGGACTTTACCCAGGACTCGCTGCCGCATTTTGTGGTCGGTGCCGAGCGTCACCACCACAGGGTGGATCCCAAAGCCCGTCTGAACCTGGGCGACCTATTTACCTACGCGCTGGCCAAAGAGACGGGCCTACCACTGTTCTTTCAAGGCACAGACTTTGCCAACACGGCCATTGCAAATGCGATGGCGCTGCTTGGCCACGACATGTCAGACAAGGGTGTGCCGCAGCCCTTGAATGAATTGCAGTAATCGCGACAAACCCCGAGCACGCACCTCACTGAAGCTCAGTCTTACGCACAAGTGCAGGCGCTATGTCTCTCGGTTTTGCAAAGGCAGCCCTAAGTACCGGCTAAGCACCGGCCAGGCACCAATCCCTCAGGCCAACAGCCGCGACGATCGCGGCACATGGGCCATCAAGAACTCCATTTGGTCCGCCAAAATGCGACGGTTGCGCAGGATGAAGTCTTCCCACAGGCTGGGTACATAGGGGGCGTACAGCAGCGGCATGCCGGCCTGCTCCGGGGTGCGGTGGCTTTTGCGGTGGTTGCAGGGGCGGCAGGCGGTGACGACGTTCATCCAGCTGTCCTGGCCCTGCTGCGCGAACGGGATGATGTGCTCGCGGGTCAGCGTCTCCTCGTCAAAGTGATCGCCGCAGTAGGCACACAGGTTGCGGTCGCG
>RFWA01000806.1 GCA_009922295.1 Betaproteobacteria bacterium | reverse complement strand
CTTGGTTAGTTAGCTATTTTTGTTATAGCAATCGTTGTCCGACCAGGGGGTGGCCGTGAGTCAAGCCGTTCTGCTCGGCACCATCTACCTCGCCTTCATCAGCCTGGGCCTGCCTGACAGTGTGCTGGGTGTGGCCTGGCCCACCATGCGCTCATCGCTCGGTCAGCCGCTGGAGTCGGCGGGCATGGTCACCCTGGTGCTGACGGTGTGCTCGGCGCTGTCCAGCTTTGTTGGCGGCCGGGTTCTGGCCCGCTGGGGCACCGGCCCCATAGTGACCGCCAGTGGCCTGCTGACTGGCCTGACACTGCTTGGTTTTTCTGTCGCACCATCTTTCCCGCTTTTGTTGCTGCTGGCCGTGCCCTTGGGGCTGGGCGCCGGCGCGGTGGACGCCCGCCTGAACCAGTTTGTAGCGGCGCACTACAGCGCACGCCACATGAACTGGCTGCACGGCTGCTGGGGCATTGGCGCCACGCTGGGGCCACTCATCATGGCCTGGGCCTTGGCCAGTACAGACGGCTGGCGCCGGGGCTATGGCGTGATTGGCGGGCTGCAATTAGGTCTGGTCCTGCTGTTTTTGCTGGTGCTGCCGCTGTGGCAAAGGCATCAGGCAAAGAAGGCCAACGCACAGACCCACGCTCAGGCCGGTCAAGGTGCCAGCCCTGACGCTGAGCCGCAGAAGCCTGCGCGCATCCTGGCACTTTGGTTGGCGCCGGCCCTGTACCTGGCGTATGCGGCGGTGGAGATCAGCATGGGCTTGTGGGCCGGCAGCCTGCTGGTAGACGGCCGGGGCCTGGACGCAAAAACCGCGTCACTCTGGGTGTCTTGTTTTTTTGGCGCGATCATGCTGGGTCGCTTTGCCACCGGCCTGCTGACGTTGCGGCTGGGTAACCGGACATTGGTCCGCCTGGGTATCGCCGTCGCCAGCGTCGGCGCCGTGCTGTTTGGCTTGGGCGCCTTGTCAGCGCCGCTGTCGCTGGCCGGACTGATCTTGCTGGGCCTGGGCTGTGCGCCCATCTACCCCTGCCTGATGCACGAGACCGCGCGTCGCTTTGACGCCGCCACCGCAGCCAAGGTGATCGCGCGCCAAGTCGGTTTTGCCTATGTTGGCGCAGCCGTGATCCCCGCCGGCCTGGGCTATCTGGCCGCCACCGCCGGCCTGGGCGCCATCATGCCGGCGGTGCTGGCGGCGCTGCTGCTG
>RFWA01000805.1 GCA_009922295.1 Betaproteobacteria bacterium | reverse complement strand
CTCGCGCCCCGGGCGCTCACGGCCGCGACGTTCGCGGCGCTCTTGGGTTTGCTCCTGGCTGGACGTGCTCACGCTGTGATCTGCGCCCGCAGTGTCTGCGGTTTGCGGCTCCACATGCGTTTGTGTTTGCGTTGTCTGCATGTCTTCCGATGGCGCAGTGCTGTCCGGCGAACCAACGGGCGCGCGTTCACCACGGCGACCGCGACCGCGTCTGCCGTCGCCGCGTTCACGGCCTTGACGGGCAGGACGGTCGCCTGCGTTGCTGTCAGCGTTGTCGGTTGACGGGTTTTGTGTTTCTGCCACGACTGTTTCATCCAGACGCGGCTCTTGGCGCGGTCTGTCCTGTCTGTCGCCGCGACCGCCGCGGCCACCACGGCCTTCGGGACGTTCGCCGCCACGGGCATCGGGTTTGTCACCGCGTTCTGCACGATCAGGGCGTTCGGTGCGCTCACCACGGCCTTCGCCACGTTCAGCACGAGCTTCGCCGCGACCTTCGCCACGGCGTCCACCGCGGCGTCCATCCTGGCCGCCGCGACCACCGCTGCGGCCGTCGCTGCGTTCGCCGGGTTTGGCGCTGGTACCGCTCTTGTCTGTTGCTGGTGCAGCAGGCTTGCTGTCGCCGCCGAACAAGCCTTTGAGCCAGCCGAAAAAGCCTTTTTCAGCAGGTGCTGTTGCACCGGTCGCGGGTGTTGCTGTAGCGGCGCTGCGGGTCTCAGCTGTGCGGGGGGGACGGGCTTCAGCCGCCGGTGCCGGCATATCCGGCAACACACCTTTGATGACCGGCGTCTGGCGGTTGGTTGGCTCTTGCGAACGGCGGGTGACCGCCGTCGGGTCTTCGATCTCTTCGGCCATTTTGTAGCTGGCCTGAATGCTGTCTAAACGCGGGTCGTCGTGTTTCAGACGTTCGAGTTTGTAGTTCGGTGTCTCCAAGCCTTTGTTCGGGATCAGCAGCACATGGGTGCGTTGCTTTAACTCGATCTTGGCGATTTCCGGACGCTTTTCATTCAACAGGAAAGAAGCGACTTCCACCGGCACTTGCGCGTGCACGGCGGCGGTGTTTTCTTTCATCGACTCTTCTTGGATGATTCGCAGAATTTGCAGCGCCGAGCTTTCGGTGTCGCGCACATGGCCGGAGCCGCCGCAACGCGGGCAGGGAATGGATGCACCTTCGGACAGCGCCGGGCGCAAGCGCTGGCGGC
>RFWA01000804.1 GCA_009922295.1 Betaproteobacteria bacterium | reverse complement strand
ACCAAACCGGGGCTGGGCATTGAGCTGGACATGGTTGAGGTCGAAAAGGCTCATCAGCTGTACCTGAAACATGGCCTAGGCGCTCGGGACGACGCCATCGCCATGCAGTACCTGGTACCCGGCTGGACTTTTGACCCCAAGCGCCCCTGCCTGCTGCGATAAGTCCTGTTCAGTCGACGGCTGGTCGACGCGTCGTACCGCTCCGTTCCGCCACCCGAGCAAAGCCAAAGGCCAGGGGTGCACTGATCACGTCTTCCAAGACCACGCGCTCGTAATAACTATGGACCTGCTCGAAATTTATGGTCAGGTCCGTCATACGCTCAGCTTGGCCCGAATCGGGCACCAAGCCGAGATGCAGACGCAAAGAAACAGCGGTTGAACAGCTATTAAACTTGTAGCAGGGTTCGTTCTGCGCTATAGTTATCTTCGTCGGTTGCGGCAGAGTCGCTAGCTAGCGGGTTTAGCGCAGGGGCAAACCGGGCCGAAGACTGAACAAAACCAAGAAGGAGATTCCGTTAATGAGTTCCAAGGAAAATGCAGCGACCAACCAACTGCTGGCGCTTTTGGAATCCCGGTATGCGATTCGCGTCATGTGGGCCTTGAGGGACGGACATGCCCAGACATTTCGCTTGTTGCAAGACAGCGTTGGGGGCATAACGCCTAACACGCTCAATACCCGTATCAAGGCCCTGCGCGAAGCTGGACTGGTCGACCACAGTGGTGACGGCTATGTCGTTACGGTGGTTGGGGCCGATCTGCTTAAGCGGCTGGGTGACTTGCCAGCTTTTGCTGGCAAATGGGTGGCAGGTATGGCCAAGAAAAGCAGCTGATCCGAGACATCCTGCGGCACTAACGGCTGGCATAATCAGGGGTTTTTTGCAGGGCTTTCCGGCTTGGTTCCGGGCGGGTCAGGCAACCACACTGAACACCTTGAAAGACCCGAAATGAACACCAGTACCCCCTCCGGCCTCCAGTATGAAGACACTCTACCCGGCACCGGGCAAGAGGCCGTGAGTGGCCAGAAGGTCACCGTTCATTACACCGGCTGGCTTTTCAACGACGGTGTCCAGGGCGCCAAATTCGACTCCAGCAAAGACCGGGCTGACCCCTTCGTTTTCTCCTTGGGCGCAGGAATGGTCATCCGCGGCTGGGACGAGGGCGTGGCGGGTATGAAGGTTGGCGGAGCTCGCACCCTGATC
>RFWA01000803.1 GCA_009922295.1 Betaproteobacteria bacterium | reverse complement strand
TTTCATTGAAATTGCCACTGGACGTGGCCGAGCAACAAGTGCAGGCCGCTATCAATGCGAGTGCCAATTTTTTGCCGACGGATTTGCCCATGCCACCGGGCTACAGCAAGGTCAACCCGGCGGATGCGCCCGTGATGACGCTGGCGGTCAGCGCTGAGGACATGCCGATGACGCTGATCCACGATCTGGTGGAAAACCGCCTGGCCATGCGCTTGTCCCAAGTCGGCGGCGTGGGCCTGGTCAGCATTGCGGGCGGGCAGCGTCCTGCGGTGCGGGTGCAAGTGAACCCGCAGGCCTTGGCGGCGGCAGGCTTGTCGCTGGACGATGTGCGCAACGCCATCAACCTGTCTAACGTGAACATGGCCAAGGGCAATGTCGACGGCGCAGCGCGCGCGTCCAGTTTGGACGCGAACGACCAGTTGCGGTCTGCGAAAGACTACGAGCGCATGGTGCTGGCTTACGTCAGAGGCAATCCGCTGCGGCTCGGTGACGTGGCTGATATCGTGCAAGCGCCGGAGAACAACCGGCTGGCGGCCTGGGCCAACGACAAACCGGCCATCATCGTGAACATACAGCGCCAGCCGGGTGCGAATGTGATTGAGACAGTCGAGCGTATTCAGCAACAACTGCCTTTGCTGCGCGAAGCCATGCCGCCGGGCGTGAATGTGCAGGTGCTGACCGACCGCACCGTCACCATACGCGCGTCGGTGCGGGATGTGCAGTTCGAATTGCTGTTGTCGATTGCGCTGGTGGTGATGGTCATCTTTTTGTTTTTGCGCAGCGCAGCTGCCACGCTGATACCGGCGGTGGTCGTGCCTTTGTCGCTGGTCGGCACCTTCGGCGTCATGTACCTGGCCGGGTTTTCCATCAATAACCTCACGCTCATGGCGCTGACAGTGGCGACCGGTTTCGTGGTCGATGACGCCATCGTCATGATCGAAAACATCGCCCGCTATTTGCAAGACCCGTTGAAACCCATGAATCCTTTGCAAGCAGCATTGGAAGGCGCGCGCCAGATCGGCTTCACCATCATTTCGCTGACGTTTTCGCTGGTGGCGGTGTTGATACCGCTGTTGTTCATGGGCGATGTGGTGGGGCGCTTGTTTCACGAATTCGCCATCACGCTGGCGGTGGCGATTCTCATTTCTGCCGTGGTGTCTTTGACCCTCACACCAATGATGTGTGCGTATGTGTTGCGC
>RFWA01000802.1 GCA_009922295.1 Betaproteobacteria bacterium | reverse complement strand
CCCTGGCTCAGCGGGTCAGCGTGACCGAAGACCCGGCCATGACGCGCCGCCTGCCCTATGAGCGCCCGGCCCGTGTGGTCATCACCCTTACGGACGGCAGCACGCTGGTGGGCGAAGCCGGCGTCAACCGCGGTGATGACGCCGCACCCTACAGCCGAGCCGAACTGGCAGCCAAGTTCATGGACTTGACCAGCCGGGTCTGGCCAGCGGCGCATGCCCAAGAGGTGCTGGATGTGACGCTGGCGCTGGGAAAAGGTGACGCGAGTTTGGTGCAGTGGTGCCAGTCGCTTCGGGTGCCGGCCTTGGGTGATGCGGCGGGGCCATGACTGATGCTTGACCACTCCGTTAGGTTTGATGGCCATGTAATCAGGCGTGTCAGCTTGTAAGGGGTTAGGCGGCACCTTGGCTACCTGTACTTGGCAGCCGTTATGAACTGCCCAAAGGTCTCGCACCAGACGATGACCGCGGTGTACTTTGTAAGATCAAGGCTTTCTGGCACGGCAACAACGAAGTTTTCGAAGGTATTGACGTCCCCGACTCGGACCATATTCTTCTTGAGCCTGTTGAAGTCGGCTTCAGTTTCAACGAACTCGGGGGAGAGGTACAGCTTGTAGTCTGGACCCGGTGCGAGCCTGCCTGTGAGTGAGATGGCAGTGGGCGAGATGGAAACGACACCCTCACCCCAGTGAAGTGAGTCACTGTCTTTCAAGTCTCGCTTGAACTGGCCAGTGAACTGAGTCTGAGCAGTAGCAGCCTTGATCTCTTCTGCGGTCGGTGCCGCTGGTGCTATCAGGATTGGCAGAGCGTAGATGCCTCCAGCAAACCCGGCAGCAGCGACCGCGATATGAGATGCGATAAGCAGCAGAGCTTTGCGGGTGTTCATGGTTCTTGGAGAGGAAAGGACGTTCGCTTGTGACGCCTTTCATAGAAGTGAGGGGGCGAGCGGCTTTATCGCGCAGCATCCGCGCGGACTGCTGGGTTATACGTCATATACTTTCGAACCATGCCGTATCAACGCTGACGCGCTCAACGAGTTCGGTTTTAACCCCTAGCGCCAACTCCTTCAGTTTCTCTGCAAGTTCGTCGCCATCGACAAGATCAATTGGCGGCGCACCGTCTCTTGTTGCTTCTTTTACGGCAGCGGGTGTGAAAGAACCCGTTGTAATAAACAAACCTTTATCAGCACGCCCAACCATTGC
>RFWA01000801.1 GCA_009922295.1 Betaproteobacteria bacterium | reverse complement strand
CCGTGTAGCCGGGCCGCTTCGTACAGGTTATAGACACCAATGATATTGGCTTGCAAAATGGGTGCGAACGGTCCTTCGACCGAGATACCCCCCAGATGGACGATCGCATCCACGCCACGCACCATGTTGCTGACCGCCTCGACGTCGGCCAGATCGGCCAGCACGACTTCCTCGCTAGGGCCGGCGTCGCCAACGCTGACGCGATCGGACAGACGCAACACATCGCAATTGGCTTTGAGGCGTCGACGCATGGCCACGCCCAAGCCACCGGCGGCGCCGGTCAGCAGTAGTCTCTTGTGATTGTTCAGGCTCATGGGCTCGCTTCTGGTGGGATGATTCTGTCAGGCAGTGGGCTTGTGGAATTACAGGCCAGTCACTACTGACCTGTTCCCTTAGAATTTTCTGTTCCCTAGTCAGTGTAGTCAATAATCGATACAACCGAGGCGACCCCTTTGAGCACGATGTCACAACACACAACGCCAGACCAGCATACCCCCCGCATCACTGCCCTTCGCGTGATTCCAGTGGCGGGCAGTGACGGCATGCTGCTGAACCTGAGCGGTGCGCACGGTCCATTTTTCACCCGCAACTTGCTGCTGTTGACCGACAGCTCCGGCCATACCGGTGTCGGTGAAGTACCGGGTGGAGAAAAGATACGCCAGACCCTGGAGAGCGCGCGTGACCTGGTCGTTGGCCAACCGTTGGGGCAATGGAACCAGGTGTTAAACGGCATGCGCAACCGCTTTGCTGACCGCGACAGCGCGGGGCGCGGCAACCAGACCTTTGACCTGCGGGTAGCCATCCATGCTGTGACAGCCGTGGAAAGCGCGTTGCTGGACCTATTGGGCCAGTTTATGGGGGTGCCAGTTGCGGCTTTGTTAGGTGAAGGTCAACAGCGCACGTCCGTGGCCGTCCTCGGCTACTTGTTTTATGTAGGCGACCGCCACCTGACCGACCTGCCCTACCGCTGCGAGCCTGAGGCCAGCGACGACTGGCTGCGTCTGCGCCATGAGAAGGCGATGGATGCCAAGGCCATCGTGCGGCTGGCAGAGGCCGCGCAAGCGCGCTACGGCTTCCAGGATTTCAAGCTCAAGGGCGGCGTCCTGCGTGGCGAAGATGAAATTGAGGCCGTGACGGCGCTGCACGAGCGCTTTCCCGGCGCCCGCATCACCCTGGACCCTAATGGGGGCTGGCTATTG